>JAGRDI010000104.1:4770-14385 GCA_020432765.1 Anaerolineales bacterium
AATTTGTCAAGTCTCGCTAGCGAGCCATTGTCAATTAGCGAAAATTCGCTAAACTGGAGTGGCTAAACGATTGCACCCATTATAACGCAGCGCGTTATCAGTATGCAACCCCAATTTGATGCGCTGCGTCATGGAGGTATTATGTCTCAAACGCTCATTAACATCATCTTCGGCATGAAAGTACGGCAGTCACGCGTGGATGCTGGCATGACGCTGACTGAATTCGCTCGTCAATGCGAATTGTCCCCTTCCTATGTCACTGAAATTGAAAAAGGACGCAAATATCCACGGGCCGATAAAATCATGAAGATGGCCGAGACTTTGGACAAAAGTTATGATGATCTAGTATCGATTCGCTTGGATCCTTCCCTTAAATATTTAGAATCCACTTTGTCATCGGCCGTTATCCAACGCTTTCCCTTTGAAGAATTTGGTGTTGAACCTGGCGACCTGATCAATCTGCTTACACGCCAGCCAGACAAAGCCAGCGCACTTTTACACGCGATCTTGGAACTCATACGTCGTTTTGATCTGGAAGAAGAAGATTTTTTACGCGCCGCCTTGCGTTCTTATCAGGAAATCTATGAGAATTATTTCCCCGATATAGAAGAGGCTGCCATTCACTTTACAAAAGAATTTGGTCAACAATATGCGTTAAACGGTGAACAGCCGATACAGTTGTCAACCTTGGAAACGATTTTACAAGAAGTTTACGGGTATGAAATCGACGACAGTACCATCACAACCATCGAAAGCCTCAACAGTTATCGCTCAATATTTTCGCAGGGGAAACGGCCGAAACTATTCATCAACAGCAGACTTTACTCACGCCAGGTTAAATTCATTCTGGCACGTGAGTTGGGTTATCAATTCCTGAGTTTATCCGAGCGTTCCTACACATCCCCACCTGAACGCATCGATTCTTTTGCACAACTGCTCAACGATTTTAAGGCAGCCTATTTTGGTGGCGCTTTGCTAATGCCACGCAAACGATTCTTGCAAGATTTACAAACTTTCTTTACCTTACCAAGTTGGGATGCCAAACAATTTGTCAACATGCTCAACATCTACAATGTAACCCCAGAAATGCTGCTTTACCGCTTCAGTGAGTTGATCCCGCAATTTTTTGGTGTCAAACTGCATTTCCTGCGCTTTCATCACACGGCCGCAGCCACAAGTTATCAGCTCGTGAAGCAGTTAAATATGAACCAACTGCTCGTACCCAGTGGCATTGGCCTCTTTGAACATTATTGTCGCCGCTGGCTTTCGGTGCGCTTATTACAAGAAATCGAAATCAAGGGCATTCCGAAAAATGTAGATGAAATGCCCGTGTCTGTACAAATGTCTGAATTTTTAGAGTCGCAAGACAAATTTTTGTGCATGGGTTTTTCGCGCCAGATGGTCTTAAATCCAGAAATTCGCAGCAGTGTTATTGTCGGTTTTCGTGTGGATGCAAATCTGAAGCACACGATCCAGTTCATGAATGATCCAGAAATCCCCCAAGTACTGATCAGCGAAACGTGTGAACGCTGTCCTTTAACGGCCGATCAATGTCATCTGCGCGCCGCAGACCCCACAATCTTGCAGGCGCAGCGGCGCAAATTGGAGCGCAAACTGGCACTTAATCAACTCAAGGAACATTATCAATAAGCAGCGCAGTTGTGGGGGCGCGGCTGTTACACCCCCTATTTATGGACAGACGCAAGTGCAGCCTCACGCGCTACATCAGTCTAAAAACATCCAAAATGTGGAGAACTTGTTGATTTCTGTGGATAACTCACTCTGTTTGTGGATAAGCTTTAACGTTGTTCACAAGTCCTTTCTAGGACACACCCATATGTTGCGTAGAACATTTGCGCGATGCTATATGTGAATCACGCGGATTTTGCAAGCAACCACATAACATAAGGAACAAAAGTGAACTGCGCGTGTAATCCACAGAAGCATAAGGTTGAACTCCGCCTTTAACCACATATGCAGGAGCGGACAAAAGAATAGCAGTGTATATATGGCACAAAAAAAGTTCTCCACAAACTAACAACCCCTACTACGAAGACTATTAATTATAAAAAGAGGGAAATAACTCAAGGATAACTTTGATTAAACCAAGCTAAAGCTTTTTGAGATTGTCCAATTTGAAACGGCCGTTATAATGCCCCTACAATGACGAACCTCACACAACTGCTGATGCAATTACGCTGCCAACATGACTTTATGGCCCAGGTTGTGGCCTGGGAACGCCTCCCGTCCCGCCCACCCATTTATGCTCCTTTTGCGCATAGTATGCATCCTTCAATGGCGCAAGCCTTACACAAGCGTGGGGTTAGCGCGCTTTATGCCCATCAAAACATGGCTGTTGAAGCTGTTGCGCGGGGAGAAAATGTGGTTGTGTCTACTGCCACGGCATCGGGGAAATCGCTTTGTTATTCTGTTCCTGTATTACAAACATTAATGCAGCGGCCGGTAGCACGCGCCCTCTATTTATTTCCTACAAAAGCATTGGCTCATGACCAGCTTGCCGAAACGCTGGCGCTGATTCATGCGGGCCGCTTGCCTGTGCAAGCCCATAGTTATGATGGCGATACGCCCACGGCCAAGCGCCGCCAGGTTCGTGAAGCAGGCGGCGTGTTGATATCGAACCCAGATATGTTACACGCCGGCATTTTGCCCAATCATCCCCGCTGGCGTGGACTGCTGCAAAATCTGGAATTTGTGGTGCTGGATGAAATCCACGCATATCGTGGCGTCTTTGGCAGCCATGTTGCCAATGTTTTGCGGCGCTTGCAGCGTTTGTGCCGCTTTTATGGCAGCGACCCACAATTTATTTGCTGTTCGGCGACAATTGCGAATCCCAAAGAACATGCAGAACGGTTAGTCGAACGGCCGTTTAGCCTCATCGACGAAGCCCAAAACGGTGCACCATCCGGTGCAAAAGAGTTTATTCTCTACAATCCGCCGTTGATTGATGCCGAATTAGGCTTACGCAGCAGTGTCGTGTTGGCGGCCAAAGATGCTGCGCTTACATTTTTAGCGCAGGATATTCAAACGATTGTGTTTGCGCGTGCACGGCAAACTGTTGAACTTATTTTGACTTATTTGCAAGAAGAATTGGCTTTTCAGGGCTATGCCGATACGGCCGTTACGGGTTATCGGGGTGGTTATTTGCCGCTCGAACGGCGGGAAATTGAACAGGGGCTGCGCAGCGGCGCTTTACGCGGTGTAGTAGCCACCAATGCACTCGAGTTAGGCATTGATATTGGCGAATTGGACGCGGCCGTGATTACAGGTTATCCGGGGTCGGTAGCTTCGACCTGGCAGCAAGCGGGCCGTGCCGGTCGCCGCGCCGACCAATCCGTCGCCATCATGATCGCGGGTAACAATGCGCTCGACCAATATATTTGCCATCACCCGCGTTATCTGTTTGGCGGCTCCCCCGAACATGCGCTGATTAACCCCGACAACTTACGCATCATGGTCAAACACCTTTTATGCAGTACCTTTGAACTGCCTTTCCAGGCCAATGAGAACTATGGCAGCTATGGTTCCGTGGACTCGCTGCTAAACGCTTTACAAGAGGAAGGCGTGCTGCATGCGACCCGCGAGCAATATCATTGGATTGGGGATGGGCCGCCCGCACAGATGGTCTCTTTGCGCACCAGCGGCGATGACACGGTGGTGATTCAGGATATTGGACAAAATCAACCGCACGTGATTGGCGAGTTGGACTTAGACAGTGCGCCGCGCCTGGTACATGAAGGCGCGATCTATATGCACCAGGCACAAACCTTTTTAGTAGACAAGTTGGATTGGAACGGCCGTATCGCCCAAGTGCGGCCTGTTGAAGTTGATTATTATACCCGTGCCAGCAGTGGCAGTGTGATCAATCAGTTGTTACCAGAAGCAGAAAGAGACAGTGGGAGTATTACTGTTGCGCATGGCGATGTCGAAGTGGTCTCACAAACCACCGGCTATCGCAAAATCAAACGGTATACACATGAGACCTTGGGCTTTGGCCAGATTGACCTGCCATCAATGACCTTGCAGACCAGTGGCTACTGGTTGATTTTCGCGCAGGATTTCACAGAGCAGTTACAAGCGGCCGGCATTTTGCTGCGTCCCAATGATTATGGCCCTAATTGGCAAACCCAGCGCCAACGCGTGTTAGAACGCGACGGGCAGCGCTGCCGCACGTGTGGCGCGGAGGGGTTGTTACATGTACATCATATACGGCCGTTTCGGGAATACAACTACATCCGTGGTCAAAACGAAAACTATCTCGCTGCAAATAAAATCGAAAACTTAGTCACCCTTTGCCCAGGCTGCCACCGTCGTGCCGAATCCGGACAGCAAGCACGTTCAGCTTTGGGCGGTCTGGCTTATGTGCTGCGCAACCTTGCACCGCTCTTTTTGATGTGTGATCCAGGTGATATTGAAGTAACGGCCGAACAGCAAAACCCCATTACCCAGGCTCCCACCGTCGTTGTTTATGAACGCGTTGCCGCTGGCGTGGGATTTAGCCAGCGCCTGTTTGAACTACATGCAACATTGTTATCTTCTGCCCTCGAATTGGTGACGGATTGCCGCTGTCGTGATGGCTGTCCAGCCTGCGTTGGTCCTCCTGGTGAAATCGGGCCACAGACCAAGTCCGTCACCCAAGAACTATTAAAGTTGTTGCAACAACGTCCTGCTTTGTCTGAGACTTGAGTTGGATTTTTAACTGGCGTCTGGCGAATTCTAGACTTGTCAGGTTTCTATCACGCGTGGCATGTGAGCAAATTGCTCATAAAACCTGACAAGTTTCCTCTGGTAAAATAAAAAACGCTAATGTCCAATTTTAAGACAGACGACGGCTTTTGGAATGGCTAGGTAAGCAAATAGACCAGGAATCTCTCGTTTTGGGCTGCATTGCAACCATCTTAGAGATGTATACAGTGGCTAAATATTAAGGCAGCCCCTTGCGAAATTAGCGCTTATGTGCAGCCGCATTGGTTATGGATGCGAGAATTTGGTTGGCATCCACGGCTAAACCTTGTTTAGCGGCTTCGGTTAGCAGCCAGGCTGTCGCCAAGTCGGTTTCCATGCCTTCCCCAGTTACACGCAAGGTGCCTTGTGTTTGTAAGTCTTGCACGAAGCCGAGCGCCAATGTGGCCAGTTGATTGAGTTGTTCTTCCACAGATTGCACGGCCGTATCTCCTTGTAGCGCTAACTGAGAAATGCTGGCTTCGATGCGTTTTGCCAGTTCTGCTCTGGCCCAGATCAACGCATCTTCACGCGAGATGCTGCCACCGAGTTTGGCCATTTCAGCTACGATCCAGTCAGCGGCCAGGCCGGACAAATAGGCGATACGGCCGTCTGCATCCGAAAGCGTGATACTGCCTTGCTGCTCCAAACGCAAAATGAAATCAATTGCTTCTTTGGCTAAGCGTGCAATCGTACTAACCATGGTTACATTACCGACACGCTTTTGAAATTCAGCCGCGATCCAGCGCTGCGCGTCCTCATCGGACATTTTTACGCCGGCGCGTTTTAACTCGTCTTCCAACCATGCCCCTGCCATTGCCAATTTAGCCGCTCCTTTGGATACGTCGGGCGGCAGATTGAGGTCACCGCGTTTGTCTAAATTTTCCACATAATCAATGGCTGTATTTGACAAACTGACAATGGCGGCAAAATCACGTTCAGATTTCGAGCCTTTCACATACGTGCGAATAAACCAGGTAATCAAAATGGGAATAACGACAAGCAGAACCTGGATGATAATATCGAGAACATCTTTGTCGAAGGAAATTGGTTGAGTCATGCGCTTATCTCCTGATAAAATTGCCAATCTGCACCCATCAGCGCATGAATTTCTTCTGCAGTGAATGGATACCACAAGGGACTGGCACTGTTTTTGGGGCTGCTGTTTGCGCCGTGGATGATGTCTACCTGGAAGGTTGTCGCTTGTAAGGGGACGATCTTAGCTGTGGGATCGCTGCGCACAAATTGGATATCTTCGCCTAGATTCTGATCCGGGAAGGGATTTTTGTGCCAGTAGTTACGTGTGAACAGCAATGCACTGCCGGCCATCCACGGCCGTTTACCCGGTGGACGCATTGAATACCATGCCTGGCCACTGCGCACATCAAAGTGCAGCAAATCCTGCAGGCCACAAATATCAGCTTTATTATGCAGCAAAGCGGCTGCCTGATAACTCAATCGCCATTCAGCTGTCCACACATCATCGTCCCAGTTGGCAAACAGTTGGCCGTTGGCCTCTGCAAAGCCAAGGTTGCGTTTGGTTCCGATGGTTGCTTTCTTTTCCAGGCGCAGGTAATGGATGCGTGCATCATCTGGTACCAAATCTACAATGGCATCTATGCCATCATCGACAATAATCAACTCAGTCTGTGGATATTCCTGGCGCAAGAAATATTCAATCGCTTTGGGCACAAAATGTCGCCGGTCGGACGTTGGCATGACACAAGAAAGCAGAGGTGCCTGGCGTAAGGTGGGATCGAGCAGGAGTGTTTGTGCCGCATCAATATAATTAGCGGCGTTCCTTTCGGTGACAAAATCGAGGGCAGCGGCGAGAGAAGCAGGATTGGCCGCAGCCAATTGAGGCAAGGTATGGATGTTCATGGCCGCCAATGCTTGGGTCCGGGCCGGACCAATGCCTTTCACCTGCTTGAGAGGAATCGCTGCTGCTGAAAGCTCTCCTGCAAGCGCGATCCAGGCACTCTCGGTTGCCGGCAGCAGAGCTGTAATTTCTGCTTCTATTGGCTGAATTGTCGGCGCAAGCGGCAGTGATCCTACCACGAGGCTGTCAGCAACCTCGATAAGGCGGGGACCTGCGGACAGAGCGCGTCGTCTTTGTGGTTCCACACGGATGGACTGGCCGTTTTGTTTGAGCGTGGCTGTTGCTGTGTCTGGCACGGCCGTTTCATCTGCACACGCCGCACAAGGTTGAGGACACCAGGGACAGACACAGGTGTCGCCCGGTTTCGCACCAGGCGCACGCCCAGGGGGTGTGGGTTTACACAAGCCTGTTGCCGGTAGTGGCGGACGCACACTGCCTTGGGGCAGATCATAAGCCACGCGAAAATCAGAAATGGTCATGGCGCCGGGGGATTGGGCGATAAAATTGATCGGCACCTGGATGATTTCAAGCGGTTGGAAGGCTATTTGTGAGAGCGCCAATGTGGTGGATGGCGGAATCACGAGATGTAGTTCGGCAGCGGCGGCATCTGTGGGAACCGTGCCGTTTAACACATGTTTTTCGCTCGTAACGGCCGTTACTGCCAATTCATTAATCTCATCGGTTAACGTCTCATCGGCGGCCAGCCAATGTACTTCAACCCGTGGGCTTTCACGTGTCGCCAACTGCGCCGCCACAAAGCCTTCGAACGTGAGTTCAAATGGCTGTCCTGCTGTAACGACGAAATCCTGTGCAACTGCTACTCTTTCAGAACTAGAATTTTGTAACTGCACATTGTCAGTCGCGATAATGGGTGTGAAGCCGACGGCCGTTTCTGGTTTAAGCCGCCAGTTGGGCAATGCCCCATCTTCCACAAAACGCATGTCCTGGTTGTTGAGCGTATTGGTTGTGACCTGGAACGTAACCGCATCGACTGCCGCCGTCACTTTGGGCGGGACGAGAAAACGAATTTCAGCCTGAACTGCACCCGCCGGAGCCGCTAACCGTGCGCGATGTAACTGGAGATCGGGTGTAAATGTTTCCAGGCAGCTGCGTTCCTGGCGTTGACCTGCGGTGATGATGCGTGCGGTTGGTATGTCTGCCATGACGATTGGAATGCGATCCGTTTTTTGTAATGCACAATCGGCACCCATCCAGATAATTTCCGCTACGGCATCCAGGTCACAGGCAGTGCCCCAAAAGCTAAATTCATAAACACAGCCACCTGTCGCCGGTATAACCTGAGAGAGGGCTGTGGGGCGTGCGGGTTGTTTAGCGCGATCTGCTGCAGTGAGTGGTCCTAAGCCAGCCGTCAGCTTGAAAGCATCCCAAGCGCACAATGGTGTGACAAAACCGCTGGTTAACTGCCAGGAATCCGGCTGTTTTTGTCCTAATGGGATCTGTACCAGACTGTGCAGCTCTGCATAATCATCTGCGACAATGACATAGAGCGCATCCCCCTGCGGTGTGATGCTAATAGCAGTACCGGCTAAAGGCAGCGGCAGCGTTTGTACCGCACGGCGGGTTTGCAGATCGAGTACAGTGACCGATGTACCGGCCGCATTGGCTGTATAGGCAAAGGTGCCATCAGGTGCAATGACAACCGCGACTGGTTCTACGGCCGTTTCCCCAATTTTGGGCAAGTTGATGTTTTGTACGTTTAACAGCCGCTGTGTGTCGATAAGGTTGACCTGATCATTCGTATGATCGACAACCAACGCCAATTGTCCATTGGGTGTGAGGGCGATGGCGAGCGGCATGTCGCCCACAGCGATTTGCCCCAATAGGTGAAAAGCGGTTGGGCTCATAGCAAAGGCACGCACCTGCCCCGCCTGATATTCATTTTCGCTTGCCAGGGTAACAAAAACCTCGTCACCTGCTGGCGTGAGTGCAAGCGCCGTGGGGGGCTGTGGCAAGGTTGCACGAATTGGATTCAGATCGGATAAATTGATGTTTTCGGGACTGGTCAGCAAGTTCTGTTCCAAAACGGCCGTTTCTACAGCGACAAGTTGGTGTTCATTGCCTTCCAGTGCATGGCCTGTCATAAATAAACGTGCCCCATCAGATGACAGTGTCAAAGCACTTAAACGGAAATCTAAAATGATTGCTCTTTGTGCCACGAACTGTCCATGCAGGGGATCGATCACAACTAAATTTGTATTTGCGCCCAGATATGCACGCTGTTCAGTTTGGTTGATGGTCATCAGCAGTGTTCTTTGGTTTTGCAAACGAAAAGCATGCGCAGAAATGGTGGCCTCAGAGACAGTGGTCGGGAATGAAAGGATGTTTTGGAATGCATGGCAAGGAAAATCAAGAGTACCCAATAGCATATCGTTTACGCCGGTAAGATAGAGCTTGTTCCCTTTCGGCGACATATGCATGCTAAAAAAGGCTGCGTCACCGCTGACATTCAACTGCTTTGGCGTATGCGGTGTATTGCCTGAGCGAGTCCAGTCGTTAAAGTTCTCGTTGCGCAGCTGTTCTCCTTGTGGGCAGAGCGCCGCGCCTGTTGCTGCGGCCACCTGATTGATGGCGTCCGCAAATTCAGGGATATCAATATTAAAATCGATACGGCCGAGCGGCTGAAAACGCTCCAACCCCACACGAACGGCCGTATTGCCCGCACCAACCATAACTTCCAGCGGCATTTCAAATTGTTCCGGCGTATGGCGTAGACGATAAAAGGCGGCTAAACGGCCGTTTATATTTTCAGCCTGTGTCAATCGCCAAGCCAGACCACCTGTACTGCTGTTTTGCAAGCCCACGTTGTCAGTTGGGGCGATTTCGCTGCTCCAGGCAGCTTCTCCTTCAGTGACTTGAATCACCAACCAAATACGTTTATCCTGCTGAAACTCAAATTCTTGCGGCAGCGGCACGCTGACCCAGGTCGGTGTACCTGCCACATCCCGGTCTAGTGTCAATGTTACTGGGCTGTTGAG
>JAGRDI010000105.1:0-4382 GCA_020432765.1 Anaerolineales bacterium
CAGCGGTTTTCATATTTGTAATCCCCCTAACAATTTAGGATTGATGCAGAGTGGCTGGTTGACTGACAAAACTTGTTTTTCATATTGGACACTGGCGTTTTTTATTTAACTAGAGGAGACTTGTCAGGTTTTATGATCAATTTGCTCACATGCCACTCGTGTAGAAACTTGACAAGTCTAGAATTCACCAGACTCCAGTTTCGCAAATGAATGGAAAATCCTTCGAGTTGGTGTTACATGTTGCTCAATAACACCAACCCGGAGGAAAAGGATGAATTCTACTCATACCACGCACTTTTACAATTTAATGCGATTTACCTGCGTCGCAGGCATACGGTTTCACGATTTATGAACAATTGCAACATTTGTGGCTCGCTCCACAACCTGACCCAGAACCGGCCATATCCCCTGGCGAAAGTGGCTAGAATGAGAGCATTCGGTTCGACAACGGCCGTTTATCTTTGCCAAGCATGCTTGACTGGAATTGGTTCTAATTCGTGTATTTCCGCTTTAGACAGCTTTAACACAACCGTTAAATCATCCAGATGGTCGATAGCGGCCATGGGCAAAGCAATTTCTTTTTTGCCGAAAAAATGACCTTGCTGCAAGATCATATGGCTGATATGACCATCGTCGGGGTTGATGATGAAAGCCTCGACTTTACCAACATACCCATCTGAAGCTTCAATATTTGTGCCACGCCGCACAGCCAATTCGCCAATCGGCACGTGTTCTGCACTGATCGTTGTATAGCGGGTATCCAATGGCGTCATGAAGGGTTCTAAATATTCTAAACTTGACTCTTCGTTTTGGATATAGTGATTGTCATTGAATATATCTAATGCACTAAATTCAGCTTGGGTGCAGTTCAATTCGATAGTATCATGGCTTGTAGACACGACCAAGTTAACAGGTACCAGACGTTCAGTTAGAACCGGCGAATGTTTAGCCTGGACAGAAAAATGGGTGACGATTTGCTCCAGAGGATTGATGATAACGGCCGTTGACGTACCGACTGTCCCATCAGAACAGCTAACTTTTGCATTCATTGGAATGTCTATCATCAGATTTTACCTTGCTCCTTTATCTACTATTTTATCTCATCATCAGTATAGGCTCAATATGACTCATTGCCCAATCAATTTCATCTTTTTTGATGACCAACGGCGGCGCAAATCGCAAGACGGTTTTATGCGTTTCCTTACACAATATGCCAGCTTCCAACAATGCTTCTGCAAATCGTCTGGCAGGAATATTTAACTCGACACCAATAAACAAACCTTTACCACGTACCTCTTTGATATGTGGGCTTTCAATGCGTGCCAATCTACCCTTAAAATAAGCGCCTAACTCTGCTGATCTTGCGATCAGGCCTTCATCTTGAATCACTTTGATCGCTGCACGTGCGGTCGCTGCGCCTAACGGGTTACCACCGAATGTGCTGCCATGGTCACCCGGTTTGAATAATCCTAATATTTTATTGTCGGCAAGAACGGCCGATACTGGATAAAAGCCACCGCTGAGCGCTTTGCCCACAGTGATCATATCTGGACGTACGCCTTCATGGTCACAACCAAACAACTTACCAGTACGGCCGAATCCTGTTTGAATTTCGTCCGCAACAAATAACACATTGTGCCGGGCACAAACACCCGCCGCTGCACGCAAATAGCCATCTGGCGGCACGACAACACCGCCTTCACCTTGAATTGGTTCGACGAGAAAGGCAACCGTATTGGGTGTTATTGCTGCTTCTAATGCCGCTGCATCGCCATATGGAATCAGTTTGAATCCTGGTGTGAGAGGGCCAAAATCTGCCTTATATTGCGGTTCACTGCTAAAACTAATGATCGTGGTTGTGCGCCCGGCGAAATTGCCGTTACACACAATAATTTCAGCCTGATTATCAGCGACTCCTTTAACCAGGTAACCCCATTTGCGGGCGGATTTAATGGCAGCTTCGACAGCCTCCGCACCTGAATTCAGAGGTATGGCTTTGTCGTACCCAGTAAGCTCACACAACTCTTTCAAGAATGGCCCCATTTGAGCATTCCGAAAGGCGCGTGAAGTGAGCGTGACGCGCTGCATTTGCGCGTACATCGCGTCGATGATGGCTGGATGACAATGTCCCTGGTTAACGGCCGAATACGCTGCCAAACAATCTAAATATTTTTTACCATCCACATCATAAACCCAAACACCTTCGCCGCGTTCAATCACGACGTCCAGCGGATTGTAGGTGCAGGCGCTGTATGCCGCATCGAGTTGGATATAATCTTGACTATGCATTGTGACACTCCTTAAAAATTATTTGCAAAGGCACGAAGAACGCAAAGAAAACTTCCACTTTTTGCGTTTTACACGGCCAATAACTCAACTTAATAGACAACCTTTCATCCGGTGTAGATAACAAAAAAGCCTGATTCAAAGAATTCAGGCTTTGCTCAGACCCAGGTATATAACTGGTCATCTTTTCACATCTACAGTATATCAAAAACAGTGCTGTTTTGCTTTTTCAAACATTATAACATACACTGAATTTATCGTCTCTAAAAATCAGCAAACATCCTTAATTCAGGTCACAAAATTAGGGTATGTAAATTGATATTCTATGACTACACCAGAACAAGTCCCACAGCTTTTTCAAAACGGATTTTGGCAGCAACCAACGACACGACGTTGGATTGTTGTGGGGGTCGTGTTGATTGTTTTGTTTGTGTTGGGGTTTTTTACGGTTACAAATGAACTGCTTTTGCACAGTAGTCATGTTTTAGAAGGAGCTGATTGGATGGGTTATGCAATCTGCCATCGCATTACTGAACGCTCTTTTACGATAAACGGCCGTCAATTTCCCCTTTGTGCGCGTTGTACTGGCATGTACCTCGGTGTTGCGCTGATTTTGTTGTTGGTTTTTTTATCGGGTCGCACACGGCGCAGTGAGCTACCGCCTCTCCCGCTGCTGCTCATTTTACTTGGTTTGATTGGGTTGATGGGCATTGATGGCCTCAATTCGTATAGCCATTTTTTCCCAAATGCACCTCATTTGTACACACCACAAAACTGGCTGCGTTTATTGACCGGCATGGGAACGGGCGTGGCCATGGGTTTGCTGATTTTGCCTGTATTGGCGCAGACTTTATGGCGCAATGCGAGCGTTGTGGGGGTGATAACATCTGGTCGCGAATTGTTTTTGATCTTGTTCTTAGCAGGATTATTAGTTTTATTAATCTTGAGCAACCGACCAACTATCTTGTACGTATTGGCGCTAGGTAGTACCGTAGGATTGCTGTTTATTGTAGCGTCTTTAAACACGATTATTTTGTTGGTGATTACGCGGCGTGATGGACGTGCGGAGAGCAGATTGGAAACGGCCGTTCCCATGCTTATCGGTCTTATTTTCGCCATCATCGAGCTTAGCACCATTAGCATCTTGCGGTTACTATTAACCGGAACCATGACAGGTTTTCCTGGTTTATAATGGATTTTTCCGATTGCCGGTTTTTATTCCGCAATCTGAATTCCGCACTCAAGAAGGAGAGAAATGATAGAAGCAATCGCAGGAATTGGTACAGCATTTGGTTTGGCTGGCAGCGCCGGCCTCAATGCCTATATTCCCTTACTCATCGTGGCCCTGGCCTCCCGTTTTCCCCTCAGTGATCCCTTTATAAAACTGTCTGCCCCCTATGATTTGTTATCAAACTGGTGGGTAATTGGCATATTGGTTGTTTTGCTCGTTATTGAAATGTTGGTGGACAAAGTGCCGGCCGTAGATAGCCTTAACGACATCATCCAAACTTTCATCCGGCCAGCCGCTGGTGCCATATTATTTGCAGGTAGTGCCAATGTTATCAGTGACATTAATCCCATCATTGCTATTATTGCGGGTGTGCTTGTTGCTGGTGGTGTGCATACGACTAAAGTAGCTGTGCGACCAGTTGTGACCGCCACAACAGCGGGCACGGGCAATTGGGCAGTTAGCATTTTTGAAGATGTGATCGCCTTTTTTATGTCTCTAATGGCACTTTTACTGCCGTTATTGGCGGGTATTTTTGTTTTATTATTTGTGGTCTTTATTTTTTGGTTCTGGCGGCGGCGGCGACGTAAAAAGCAGTTGTTGACTTGATTTTAGCGCAGAAGACTTGTCAGGCTTTATGATCAATTTGCTCACATTCCACTTGTGTTAGAAACCTGACAAGCCTAGAATTTGCCAGACTCCAGTACTGTATTACGCACTATTTTACTACCCTAACCTGGATAAACCAGAAAAGATTCTGACACGAATATAATTAGTGTAATTCGTGTCGGAAAATTCTTGTACACCGTGCAAGGGTTTCGCTGATAAGGTACTAAGTAACTGTCCATAAATAAGTTCGTAGTGGCGG
>JAGRDI010000105.1:4434-7317 GCA_020432765.1 Anaerolineales bacterium
AGTTATTTTTAGATGATTACTAAGAAATCCAAGAGAATCTGATTGGTATGTTTAAGGGGTTAACAACACCTTACCGATATTTTTGCGATCTTGAATATATTGATGGGCATCTGCCACTTTATTAAATGGATAAGCGCGATCAATGGTGGGTCGGAATAATACTTCGTCGTACCAATTGACGATTTCCGCCATCCACTCAGTGATTAAATCACCTTGTTCCCAAAGGTGGTTAATGTTGACACCGCTTACCCCTTTGTTGGCGTTCATTAAGGTCAGCGGGTTATAAAAGGGTGTCATGATTATTTCTCGCAAAGCACGTAATCTGGATCGTTTGGTACCGGATACATGACTGCTAAATCCAAAATATATAAGCCGTCCGGTGGGTGTTAGGAGGCGGAAATTCTTTTTCCAATGTTTGCCACCCAACGGATCGAGGATAATTTGTATCCCTTTACCCTGGGTTAAGTCACCGATTACTTTCTCATAATCGTAATGACGATAATCGATTGCATGATTTAAGCCATATGATTGTAAAAACTCGAATTTTTCTGGTGATGCAGTGCCATACGATTCAGCACCAATGATTTTGCAAATATCCAAAGCGGCAAGGCCAACACCACCGCCTACGTTATGGATTAAAACGCGATCTCCAGGATGCAGTGATCCCATTACGATTAGCATGATATAGGCGGTCAGGTAATTTATTGGCAGGGCGGCACCATCTTGTGCGCTCATCCAATCTAGGCGTTGGAAGACTTGTTTGTATGGCACGCAAACAACATCGCTGTAGCCGCCAAACCGCGTTAATGCAAAAACTTTGTCCCCTTCTTTTATCCCGCTCACACCTTGACCAACCAATGCGACTGTGCCGGCAATTTCGTAACCTGGAACGTAGGGTATTCCGGGCGCATCTGGATAGATGCCCATGCGACCTAAGATGTCTGCAAAATTGATGCCGACTGTCTCGACATTGATGCGCACTTCGCCGCTGCCCGGAATGGGGTGGGCTGCTTCTTTGATTTGTAGGACTGCGGGTTTGCCTGCTTTGGTAATCCAAATTTGGCGCATTAGATATTTTCCGAAAGGGTATCTGTTATGATCGTGATATACAATTTGTTTAACTGATTGTAGCTAACAATGGCGTGGTGGTAAAATCTATTGGGATAAAATGAAAGAGGAAACCAATCCTTTAGCACTCCCTGTAAATGGGGTAAAGAACAACGGCCGTTTCTTTTGTGGCAGAGAGGCGTTGTTTTCGGCTGTGCAAATGGATTTACGTGCTAATCAGGAAAGACCGCTGGTTTTATTTGGCGATGTGGGATTTGGTAAAACGGCCGTTTTAGAACAAATTGCTGCCGGTCGTTTGGGTGAGGCTTATTTACCGCTCTTTATCGATCTGGCACATATAATCAATGGCAGCTTAAGTCGTTTTTGGTGGGATCTTGCTCAAATTGGATTAACTGCCTTGCACCAACATGCGATTCAATTGCCACCTTTGTCACAGGAACCTTTTATAGCTACCCCATTTGCCGCATTCAGTACACATTTCATGCAACCTTTGTTGGAGCAGAGTAACGGCCGTATTCCGCTCTTTTTGTTTGATAATGCTGATGAACTTTGTACACAACTGGTAGGGTTCGCCAAGCGTAAAGCAAAGACAAATCTTGATTTGATCGATCAGTTATCTTTATTTTTCCATGATCCTCAAATCGGTAGTTTGGTTGTGCTTGAAAACTCACCAGAATCCTTACCTCCGGTTCTATTCCCGCTATTTGACGATGCAAACAGCTATGTGGTTACTCCTTTTGATAGTGAACTGAGCGGCGTTTTATTAGCAGCAAACACAGATTGGCACGTGCCTGGTGATGTGGGTGTTTATGTGCATGATCTCACAGCCGGGCAACCGGCGGCTTTACAACAACTGCGCAGGGACTTGGCTGTTCAGTCCGCTGCTGCACAGCGGCGACAGTTGACAGTTGCGGATGTTGTTGCTGTTTATCGTGAGCAAGCCAAATCGGATTTTGCCACGGCCGTAACCCCCTTTACTTTGGCAGCGCCACAATCAAGTCAAGTTGGATTTGGAAACGGCCGTTTTTGGCGTTGGTTCATTGTTTTGTTGTTAATCTTTTTGGTGCCGTTATCTTTGTCCTTTTTATTCATGCGATCATCTAAATCAGAATTGAGTGCAGCCACGATGCCGGTTGTTGTGGAAAATAAGAAGCCTACAGCCGTTGTATCAGCTACCGAAATTCCCAGTTCTCCCGAGCCAACGATAGAATTATCGGGTGCTATTATGGAAGCGGAAACGGCCGTTGTGCAAACACCAGTTCTGCAATTAACTACAACCCCATTTGCCGACGATAAACTGACAAATGTTGATGTATCTGCCCGTGTGATAACGCGCGAAATTGATGCCATGCCGATGTTATATATCCCGTCAGGCACTTTTTTGATGGGGTCTGTTGAAGGGGATTTTATTGCGGTTACCGACGAAATTCCGCAGCAAAAAGTTTCGCTAAAATCATTTTACATGGACAAATATGAGGTGAGTGCTGCCCAATATGCCAGTTTTTTGAACCATCTGGAGACTTATATCAATGCATGTGGTGGGCAAGATTGTTTTTTGCCGCGTTCACGTGCCGGCAGCACCAATTATATCCAGGAAGAAGATTTGGGTGCTGGCAATCTGCAATATATTCCATTAACCGGTTATGCTAATTTCCCAATTAATTTTGTCAATTGGTTTGGAGCAAAAGCGTATTGTGAATATGTTGGCGGACGTTTGCCAACAGAAGCAGAATGGGAATATGCGGCGCGTGGCACCGACGGCCGTTTATACCCCTGGGGCAATGATCCACCAGGACCTGGATTAGCACTTTTCCA
>JAGRDI010000105.1:7458-12007 GCA_020432765.1 Anaerolineales bacterium
ATACAAGAACACCTAACCGGCCCTGAAACTGGTTTCATGCGCGTTTTACGGGGCGGTGCCTGGCCGGAAAATAACGAAGCTGATCGAATTCGCACCACCAACCGGCATTCAATGGAGCCGACATTTTTTAGTGGTGCTGTTGGTTTCCGCTGTGTAACAAGCCCTGACGAATTGTTGACTCCCTGATTAAATTTGCATCCATATTTGCTTGAGCGTATGATGGTGTCCATGGAAACATCAACCATTAGTCCTGAATTACTTGATATCCTGCGCTGCCCAGTGGCTGTGCAGTCCGATGCTTATGGTGACGATCCCGGTCGTTTGGAATTAATACATAATTGCTGGCTGGTGTCTGCTGACTCTGGCATGAAATACCCGATTCGCAAAGGCATCCCAATCATGTTGATAGAAGAAGGGGAAAAGTGGAAGAATACGGCCGTTGCCGATTTACCCGTTCCGCCTCCAGGATAAGGAAATTTTTGGGAAAACAATGACAACCATCCTTCAGATCGAAGATAATTACGCCAATCGTGTGCTGATTGAGCGTATCCTCGAACCCCATGATTACCAAGTGCTAAATGCCGAAACGGGCCAGACAGGCATTGCTATGGCTCTTGAGCATAAGCCAGATTTAATTTTGATGGATATGGGCTTGCCTGATATCGACGGTCAAACCGTTGTGACACACCTACGTCAAACTCCAGGTTTTCAAGACATTATTATTATTGCGTTGACCGCTTGGCCACCTCAAATCGCAGAGGAAATGGCACAGCGCTATGGGTGTGATGGTTGCATTACCAAACCCATTAGCGTCAAAGCGTTTCCGAACCAAATAGCATATTATTTAGAAAAGGCTAATTCTGATAAATAAGACTTGTGCGGATTTATTCAAACCGCACATCCACACTTTCTGAATGGTTTACACAGGAAAAGGGAAAAGTATTTCAGCAGCCTGTAAACGATCAGAAAACCCAGCAAACATAGCAACTAATCTTTATCGCAGCTCAAAACTCATTAATTAAGATGACAAAATGAGGATCAATATGTTGCTTTAATAAGGTTTTGATAAATCGTCATGTTAATTTCAGCCAGACATTATACATTTTCACAGTTAACAGAAGCATATAACCGCACCCGGGTGGATTATTTGGTTCCAATGCCGATGAACGAACCTCGTTTGCGTGAATATACACAAGTGAACGATGTGGATTTGGATTATTCTTATGTTAGCGTGAGTGATAATACATTGTGTGGGTTAGGCATGTTAGGCGTGCGTAAAGGTAGAAGTTGGTTAACACGCTTAGGTGTAATTCCTAATGGCAGACGCCGGGGTACTGGCAGTGCCATCACGGAAGCTTTATTGGAAGCCTCACAACTCATCGGCGTGCAAGATGTTTGGTTAGAAGTGATCAAAGGCAATATCCCGGCCCAAAAATTGTTCTGCAAATATGCCTTTGAGGAAGTACGTGAATTGGTCATTGCCCGGCGGCCACCGACCCCAGACAGCATATTGCTCAATAACAAGATTCAACATGTAACTTATATGGAACATAACGATGCCATATATTTGCTGTCACAGCGTAAACAACGCCCGAATTGGCTCAACGAAACCGAAAGTATGCAAAATGTACGTGCTTTACCCGTTTTGGCTTCAATGGGTGAAAACAGTGTGCGCCAAACTTCGCGCAACCTTTCTGCCATTATGGTAGAATTGGCCGATGGTGGCCAAGGTTGGGTTTCATACCAGGCCACATTTTTACAATTAACCCGTATCGTCGTTGGTGTTTTAGCCGGGGATCCGACAGAAGTGACAGCCGCTGTGTTGCAAACATTACATCAACATCACCGGCGACAAGATGCAATTGTTGAAAATCTACCTGATGATGAACAATGGCTCGGTTTTCAGCAGGCGGGTTATTTTGAAACCTTCCGTCGCATTGAGATGAAACGCTCATTGTAATTGGAGTATTACCTCCGATAAGGTAATAAAATCGAGAATCAATCCCATGACTCACTTGAACCCTGCCTCTATTGCCCGTGTAGCCCAACGGTTGCATGGCGTTGTCAATCAGACACCCGTGATGACCTCGCGCACGCTTGACAAGCATACGGGCTATGAAATATTTCTGAAATGCGAGAATTTCCAACGTGTTGGTGCCTTTAAATTCCGTGGTGCCTACAATGCGATTAGTCAGCTTAATGAAACTGAGAAAGCGGCAGGCGTCATCACCCATTCCAGCGGTAATCATGCTCAAGGAGTTGCTTTGGCTTCGCGTTTGCTAGGTGTACAAGCGACAATTGTGATGCCAGAAAATGCTCCACCTACGAAGAAGGCGGCAACGGCCGATTATGGTGCCCACATCATTACTTGTGCAGCGATTGAGCGTGAAAATGTCACAGCTGAACTGATCGCCGATCATGGTTATACGCTCATACACCCCTACGACAATGACAATATCATTTTGGGGCAGGGAACGGCCGCCTACGAATTGTTTGAAGAAGTTGGCTCTCTGGATGCTCTGTTTGTGCCTGTTGGCGGTGGGGGCCTGATTAGTGGCACTGCTTTGGCTGCTGCCGCACAAGCGCCCAACTGCAAAGTGATCGGTGTAGAGCCAGAACTGGCAGCTGATGCCAACCAATCTTGGCGTGCCAATAAAATTGTGAGCTTGGATGCCGTGCCTAATACAATTGCCGATGGTCTGCGCGTGCGTTTTATTGGTGAACGCAATCTGGCGGTCATGCAGAACTACGTGGCTGATATGACTACCGTCACTGAAGATGATATTTATGCGACATTGGAATTTCTGTGGACTTATTTGAAAATTATTGTGGAACCGAGTTCGGCCGTGGCTTTAGCGCCGTTGTTTTGCGGTAAATATCAGCCGCCTGGTCGCCGGATTGGTGTGATTTTGAGCGGCGGCAATGTTAATGTACCTGGTTGTGGCTTTTTCCATCAGCGCGCTAAACCACAAACTGAAGCTGTTGTAAGTGAGCAACGGCCGTTAACCCCTACAAAAGAACCACAAACCCCAAAAGTCTTGGTACTTGACTATTTTGATCCAGCCGGGTTAGAAATCTTGCAAAAAACGGTTGATGTCGAGGTTCGACATGATTTAGATACCGAAGCATTGCTCAAGCGCATCCAAAATTATGCCGGGATAGTTGTCGGGCCACATCAGCGGATTAGCAGCCAGCTATTGAAATATGGATACAACTTGCGCGTGATTGGCTGCCCCAGTGCGCGTCTTGACAATATCGATGTAAGTACAGCGCGTGCATTGGGCATTCAAATCATCAATGTGCCGGGTGGCAATGCAGTTGCCATCGCTGAACATACGATGGCGCGTTTGTTGATGTTGGTGAGTCAGTTTGCAGACGGCCGTTTAGCAGGCAAAACATTGGGTCTGATCGGCTTCGGCAGCATTGGCCGTCAGGTAGCTCAACGGGCGCGTGCCTTTGATATGCACATATTAGTCAATCAGCCACGTTTGACGCCCGAACTGGCGCTAGATGCGGGTGTAGAGGTGACCGATCTGCCAGACCTGTTACAACAATCTGATTTTGTCAGTTTACATGTGGGTTTTAAGGCCAAAACGGGTGCGATTATCGCCGCTAATGAAATTGCTGCGATGCGGCCGTCTGCATTTTTGATCAATACCGGTCACACTGATTTGGTCGATGATGCCGCCTTGTTGGCGGCTATAGAAACCGGGCAGCTTGCTGGTGCTGCTTTGTCTGAACTGCCTCCTGGAACTGAAACGGCCGATCCCACTTTCGAACTGCTGCGCCAACATCCACGCGCCATCGTGTCCCCGCATGTAACAACCATCATCAAACAGCAGCAGCGTGATCTGGTTATCAAAGTTGCCCAGCAAATTGCCGCGTTTTTCGCCGTTGAAGAAACTACCAGTGAAACCCTGTCTTTGGAAGTTGTGCCTGTTGACCAAGTTACTCCCCACGAACAAATCGACGATAAACGAGTGGCGCGGCTTATGCGCCGCCTTGAGGAAGAAGGTCGACTCGTCAACCCGCCTATCACAACTTATTGGAAAGGGCGCTATGTAATTTTAGATGGTGCGACACGCTTCACATCGTTCAAACGACTTGATTATCCACATGTGATCGTGCAGGTTGTACCACCTGAGCAATCCGGCTTTGAACTGCATACCTGGTATCATGCCATTTCACACGAAAGCGCCGATATTGCAGATTTAGTTGGCCAATTAAAGCTGATTGACGGCCTGGAAATGACCGCCCTAGAGCAATCTGACATTTCCGGCATTTTCCAACGGCCGGATGTTCTGTGTTACTTTGTAGATCGTTATAATCAAGTTGTGCTGGCCAAAATTTTGCCTGGAACTGACAAATTGGCGGTTATGAACGCATTGGTTAATACTTACAATGCCTGGGGCAATGTTGAGCGTACCTTGCTTACCGATCTGCCACGCTTGTTGGCGCAGTTTCCCCAAATGCAAGCTGTTGCTATTTATCCACAGTTTGCTCCCGAAGAAGTGTTTGATGCTGCCAGTCGTGGCGATTTCTTGCCCGC
>JAGRDI010000106.1:0-14740 GCA_020432765.1 Anaerolineales bacterium
TGCGGTTTACCTAATTGCGGTCTTTGTAGGAGCAAACCTTATGATTAAATATATCAAAATGGCCTGGCGCAATATGTGGCGTAATTGGCGACGTACCCTAATTGCTTCCGTAGCCATTGTGCTAAGTATGATCTTGCTCATCTTTTTTCAAGCCTTTATGGATGGCATGGATCAGGCGATCTATGGAAATACAGTACGTCTTTATGGCGGAAATGTGTTAATTCATGCACCAGGCTATCGTGACATCTCCACCAGATTGCCTTTACTACCGGTGGCAGATGCTGATGCAGTCTTGGCTGCAGCAAAAAACGAGCCAAATGTGCTGGCCGCATCAAAACGAATCAACACCGCCGGACTGATTAGCAATCGAGATGCGTCCCAAGCTGTTAATATCACTGCTATTCAGCCAGCAATCGAAGCACCTATCAGCCTCGCAGCAGATAATATGGTTAACGGCCGTTTCCTTCTCCCAGAAGATGGTGAAGAAATTGTGATTGGGCAAGCATTGGCCGATCACCTCAACGTAACCGTCGGTGATCGTGTCTCCTTATTAGGACGGCGTAAAAATGAATCCATGCGCCAACGCACCATGACCGTTGTCGGCATCTTTGATTTAGGTTTGGGGGATGCCGAAAAGGGCTTGGTTTTCATGAACTTACCTGCTGCACAAACTCTCTACAACTTACGCGGTGAAGTAACCGAAATTGCCATCATCTTGGAAGAGATCGGCCAGGAAGACGTCTTGATCGACACACTTGCCCCAAAGTTTCCCAATCACGAAGTTGATTCTATTTATACGCTGCGTCCCGAATTTGCCGATGCACTGGCTACGGATCGTCTCTTTGGTATCTTATTCGGTGGTATTTTACTGTTAATGGGTGGTATTGGCATTCTCAATCTGATGCTGATGGCGGTCTTTGAACGCACACGAGAAATGGGTGTCTTAGCGGCAATGGGCATGAAAGGACGCCAAATTATGTCACTCTTTGTCTTGGAAGGCTCTTTTATTGGCCTGATTGGAGCCATCATCGGCTGCTTCTTCAGCTGGCTGTTGATTATGTGGTTTGGGCAGAAAGGTATAGATTTTTCGATGTATACTGAGGAGCTGGAGGGAGCTGGTGAAATTTATGCCTTGATGGGCACAGTGTTATACCCGGCCATTTCATTTTCTGTGATCATCATCTATGGTTTTGCGGCTATTGCTATCGCTGCACTGGCTTCGCTGATTCCAGCCTGGCAAGCATCACGGCACGAACCGGCAGAATCACTGCACTACGTCTAGGACAAGACTCTAAAGGTTTAGCACAAAACAATGCTCAACTACTTGACATAAAACCAATAGAGTTTCTTAAAGGAGACATTTAATGGCAATCAGAAAATTCTTTTCCATTGCTTACCGAAATTTAGTCAGAAACGGCCGTCGGACAACTTTAACGGCATTGGCTGTTGCGCTCGGGCTTATGGTCGTGTTTGCCATGGCCAGTTTAATTGATGGCATGCTAAAAACGATGGTTGCTGACAGTATCCGAATCAGCACCGGTCATTTGCAGATCAGAAGTGCCACTTATGATGAAAACAAAGCCAGCCTTCTATCCAAAGATTTGCTTCAGGATGGAGAAGCATGGGTAAAACAGGCAGAAGCATTGCCAGAAGTGCAATCGGCGACACCTGTTTTATGGAGCAGCGGTCTGCTTGGTACACCTCGTGAATCGACTGGCATTCAAATTCTTGGAATTGATACAGATGCGTCTTATCACGAACCCATCCGTGAAGGCATTGTGGCCGGTGAATATTTACAAAACGACGACCGCGGTAAGATTCTGGTAGGTAGTATGCTGGCTGATCAGATGGGGATTAACATCGGACAGCGTGTCAGCTTAGCCGCCAGCAACGCCAATGGTCAAGGCCAAGAAGATGTGTTCACCGTTGTTGGCCTGGTCGATACCGGCTTTCCTAGTATCGACCAACACCGTGTCATTTTACCCATGGAGCAGGCACAATCTTACAGTGGTGTGGGCAACCGGTTTAGCAGTCTAATTATTATGCTGAATGATGGGGAAAATGCGGAAGCGGTTGCCGCCGTATTGGCGTCACCAGATACACAATATCTCACATGGCGTGATCTGAACAGCCTTATCTTGGAAAGTGTTGAGACAGGTCTGATTTATTACTATGTGCTTTATGCGATTGTGTTCCTGGCCGTAGGGGTGCTTATCGCCAATACGCTGCTCATGTCTGTATTTGCCCGTGCCCGTGAGATTGGCATTTTGGGTTCACTAGGTATGAATCGTCGCCAAATTACGTTGTTGTTTCTAGTTGAAGGCGTTTTATTAGCCGTTCTGGGTATTATATTTGGTTGGATATTAGGCTTGGCGCTTGTAGCTTACATGACGTATGTTGGCATTGCTATCCCAGCTGAGACGGCTTCGATGGTAGAAGGATTTACCATGGGCACGACAATTTACGGTGGGTTTGCGTTTAGTGATTTCATCATTTTGTCGTTTTTGTTGTTGGTCATCGTTTCATTGGTATCACTTTATCCAGCCTGGTTCGCTGCCAAAATGGAACCGGTTGACGCATTACATGCGTTGTAGCAAGACCATACGGGCTTGCACCAAGAAACCCCAAGTCATAAGGCATAGACCCTTTAGAGCCACCGGAATCTTCTTGACACTTGTGTAAAATCAGGCTAATATTCAGCAACAGACCGACGGTCGGTCGTTGAAATATTATGTGGAGAGACAACAATGGCTCGCACTGTAAAAAACGCTGATGCTAGGCAAACTGAAATCCTGGATACAGCTCAGATATTCTTTTACACTAAGGGGTATGACAATACGGCCGTACGTGACATCATCAACGATATCGGTATTGCAAAAGGTACTTTCTACCATCATTTCAACTCTAAAGAAGAGCTGCTCGATGCACTTATCGACAGACTAATGGAACAAGCCTTAGCCATCTTAGAACCGATTCTAGACGATAACCAATTAACTGCTCTAGAGAAATTACATTTATTCTTTGGTGAGGTTGGCAATCTAAAGATAGAAAATGAGTCATTTATCCGCACACTGCTGCCCATCTTGTATGAAGACAGCAATATACTCATGCGCGAAAAGGCAAAACAGTCGGCTTTCAATATGTATACACCCTTATATAACCAGATTATCCAACAGGGCATCGCAGAAGGCGTTTTTACAGTCCAATATCCAAATGAAATGGGTGGCATCATTTTCCAAACAATGTATTTCATGTCTGAAACTTTAGGAAGATTGCTCATCGAGAATGAAAACAAACAACCTTGGAGCAGCATACAAAAAAAGATCGATGCTTACAACACCACGCTCGACAACATGTTGGGCGCAGCACCAGGTTCGATCCAATTATTCGATTTTGAGCCTTTCCAATATTGGTTTGAGAGGCCCTGACGGAGGTATTAATGAGCAAAACTATTAAAATGGCCTGGCGCAATATGTGGCGCAACTGGCGACGAACACTCATCGCCAGTATTGCAATCATTTTGGGTATGGTTCTACTCATCTTTATGGATGCGTTGATTGCAGGCTCTGATGAGGCCATCTATGGGAATGCGGTGCGCATGTATGGCGGTAATGTGCAAGTGCATGCGCCTGGCTACCGGGAAAAATCTTCACGTCTGCCGCTGCTGCCCCTGGCAAATTCAGAAACAGTTGTAGCAACTATTGAATCGATTGAATCACCAGAGAAAATCATGTCTACCTCTAAGCGCATCAATACGGGCGGCTTGGTGAGCAGCAGCGCAGGCAATTATCCAGTAACCATCACGGCGATTGAACCTGAGAAGGAAGCACCCGTTAGCTTATTTGCTGAAAATATCAGCAGCGGCCGTTTCCTCACAAATGATGATGGCGATGCTATTGTGATTGGGCAGGGCTTAGCTGATTTATTAGAAGTGGGTGTCGGCGACCGTGTGATGGTCGTAGGCCGCCGACTCAACGAATCTATGCGCCAACGTCCTATGACTGTGGTGGGCATCTACAGCTTAGGCATGGATTCAGCCGAACGTGGCAGCGTGTTTATTAACCTGCCAACTGCCCAAACCCTCTACAATCTGCGCGATCAGGAAACAGAAGTAGTCGTCTCCTTGGAAAAGGTCGGCCAGGAAGCCGCCCTGATTGCTGATTTACAGGCGCAGCTGCCCGAATATGAGGTTGACTCCTGGGACACCTTGAGTCCTGAAATCCAACAAGCCTTGCAATCCAAAGCCGCTGCAACGGGCATCTTGGGCATGTTAGTGGTGCTAATCGCCAGCATCGGCATTTTAAACCTGATGCTCATGGCTGTCTATGAACGCACACGTGAAATGGGCGTTTTGGCTGCCCTAGGTATGAAAGGGCGACAAATCACGGCGCTGTTTTTAATGGAAGGCACCTTCATCGGTCTTTTTGCGGCGGTTGTAGGCGTTATCCTTGGTGGATTATTAGTTGCAGCCTTAGCACAAGCTGGCGGCATTTACATCGGCGGCCTCACAGAAACGGCCGGTGATGCGGAAGTCTATGCGCTCATGGGTGACCGGATGTATCCTGTCTTTTCCATATCCACCGCAATTGGGTACGCACTGCTCGTCGTGATCATTTCGGCAGCAGCCTCGTTCTTCCCAGCCTGGCAGGCTTCCCGCAAGGAACCAGCCGAGGCGCTGCATCATATTTAGGGTTGCAGGTTGCAAGTAAGAAGTACATCTTCATCTACCACTTACCCCTTCTTGCTCGCTACCTTGTTTGGAGAAAATACATGGCATTGAAAAAATTCTGGGTTATGGCTTACCGTGACTTAGTACGTAATAAACGGCGAACAGTGATTACCTTCATCGCCATTGCGCTGGGCCTTACCCTGGTTATCTTTATGAATGGGCTGATTACCGGTATGTTAGACGGCATGCTGAAAGACACCATCCGTCTTGATTCCGGTCACATCCAACTGCGTGCCGACTCATATGAAGTCGTCAAGAGCAGCTTGTTATGGCAGGACTTACTAGATAACCCTGATGAACTGGCAGCACGCGCAGCAGCGCTGCCTCAAGTACAGGCTGTTTCGCCTATTCTCTGGGCGGGTGGGGTTTTGGGCACAGCTAGTGAATCGACCAGTGTGCGCGTCAGCGGTATTGATCCCACGTCAGCATTGTTTGACCCGATTCGGGAAGGTTTGCGTGCTGGTCAATTTTTATCAGAAAACGGCCGTGGTGAAATCCTCATCGGGCAAAGGTTAGCTGATGAATTGGGCGTAGGTGTAGGCGACCGCATTAATCTGGCAGTCGGTAATCCGGATGGACTGCCAGAAGAAGGCCAATTCACTATAGTTGGCCTGATCAACACCGGTTTTCCTGGTATTGACAATGCCAATGTGTTCCTGAGCCTGGCACAAGCCCAAGCAATCACTGGCTCCGGAAATCGCGCCAGCACCGTGCGCATTCTACTGCACGATGCAAAAGACAGTGACACCGTAATGGCAGCAATGCAAACACCGGGTGTAACCGTTCTGGATTGGCAAGAGTTGAATGAATTTGTCTTGACAACGATGGAAACAGGAACGGCCTTCTACGCCATTTTGTACGCCATCATTTTTCTGGTTGTCGCCGTTATTATCGCCAATACTTTGCTGATGTCGGTCTTTGAACGCACCCGCGAAATCGGCATTTTGGCCGCACTGGGCATGAAAGGCCGCCAGATTATGACGATGTTTCTGTTCGAGGCCACCATTTTAGGTCTGATTGGCAGCGTTTTTGGCATCATTCTGGGCGCTATCGTGGTTTACTATTTTTCAATTAACGGCATCTTTTTTGGTGAGCTGGGGGATGCTGCGGGTTCGATGGCGTTTGGCGATTCTTTATACACCGCTCTGGTTCCGGTCAATCTCTTTGTGATGGCATTCTGGATGCTGGTTGTTATTGTCATTGTTTCACTTTATCCTGCCTGGTACGCAGCACGGCTGCAACCAGTTGAGGCATTACACGCATTATAAAGATTGCTCCTGGCAATCTTTAATTCGCGAGATGTCAAACCCCTGGGGCCAACCTAGCATCTCGCGCATTTTTGGAGAAAATCATGGCTATAATTGAAGCTGAAAATGTAACTAAGATTTATCAGATAGGTGAAGTTGAGACCCATGCTTTGAACGGGGTCACAATGGAAATTGAATCGGGAGAATTTGCCGCATTGGTGGGGCCTTCTGGCTCGGGCAAGACAACAATGCTGCAATTGATGGGCTGTTTGGACAAACCCAACAGTGGCATTGTGCGGGTAAATGGACAGGATGTATCACAGTACAAAGCTAATCAACGGGCAGAAATCCGCCGCGAAATGATCGGCTTTATCTTTCAGTTCTTCGCTCTGGTACCAGTGCTTTCGGCTTATGAAAATGTGGAACTGCCGCTGCTGCTGAACAATGTCAATGAAAAGGAACGCAAAGGGCGTGTCAATTCATTACTCGAGGCGGTTGGCTTATCTGACCGCGCCAAGCATCGTCCCGACCAGCTCAGCGGCGGACAACAACAGCGGGTTGCAATTGCACGCGCTCTTGCCCCCAATCCTATCGTCGTCCTGGCTGATGAACCAACTGCCAACCTGGACACAGAAAATGGCACGCAGGCGATGGACATCATGAAAAAGCTTAATGAGGACACGGGCACAGCGTTTGTGTTTGCGACACATGACCCACGGGTGATGTCATATGCGACCAGGGTGTTAAAAATGCAAGACGGCCGTTTAGTCGATAACAACAACGCGGTGGATTAATAACAGCAGGGAAAATAGACCAAATAAAAAGCCCTGGCGTGTTCACCAGCACACCAGGGCTTTTTGTTGTCTTGAGAATTTTCTTCTGGTTACTCGTCGCCACCTTGCGATACGGCCGCACCAATCAGAATGATGCCCAGGGAAACTGCGGCAATGATAACGATAAATGCGACGAGGAGGATTACAAAGCCGATGAGGGATAAGGTAACAGTCGTTGCTGTGCCATCACCTTGTGTGCCTTCTTGCGCCAGGACGATTGTTGGTATTAAAAGCGAAAATACGGATAATAACAATATCCATATCCGCCGAATTTTATTGTGCATATATGCATTTGCCTCCATTTAATCTACTGGAAATGTACCAGATATTGGGGGAATATCAAGGTATTAAAAGTATCAATTTGGCTGACTCGTCAAGGTGTCATTGTGACAAAACGCCACCCGTCGCATCAGATGCTGACATAATTCAAGTGCTATGTTGTGGAGAGATGTTGGTTGACTACTCCTTTTTGTGATTATATGTAAACGGGGTTGTGTAGGTCAGCAGTTGAAAGCCGTGTTTTTGCAGGATTGGGCTGCTCATGTCACTGGCATCTACGGTAAGAAAACGATACCCGCGTTTGATCGCTTCTTGGGCACGGGCAGCGACAACGGCCGTATACAAACCCAGCTTGCGATATTCAGGCAGCGTTGCGCCGCCCCATAATCCGGCAAATTGGCTGCCTGCTGGAAATGAAATCCAGGCAGCACAAGCAGGAATGTCGTCCATATAGGCAACGTAGATACTCCAGAAATCCGGTTCGTTTGTGAGATGTGACCGTAATTCTTTTTCCAACCAGGTAAAATCTTCAGCGTAGACTTTACTTTGAACGGCCGTTACTTGCCCTACCAGTGCCGTATCTGTAATTCGTCGCACATCGGCCGTCACTGGTTGTAAATAGACCTCTGGGCATTCTTCCAAATCGAGTACCAATAACGCCTCGACTTCATCCGCTTCAAACCCGTGGTCAAGCAGCCGCTGTTTCAAATCAGGCGGGTTATCATGATCAAACGTTTTCCATTCCAGTGCAGAACCATTCACTTCTTCTGCATACCATTTGATTTGTTCTTGGATAACGCGGTTTGCATTGGCGGCCGTCAAATCGCTGTAAATTATAAAGCTCCCTCGCGATGGATCAATACTGACATGACGCACAACTCTGGGTGTCACTTCATGCCGATAGGATGGGTGTTGGCCATTTTTACGCTCTTGCTCATCGTATAAAGCTAAAATATCAGTGATGTTCATATTGTGATTTGATTCTCCACACATTTAACCTAGATTTAGCGTCTGCAAAATACTATCCCAATAGGAAGGCAAGATGAAATAAATATACAGAATGATGCCGCCAATCAAGTAGGCAATTGGATAAAGCCACAACGTGTAGCTGTCAATGCGTTGTGCCAATTCCTTTTTACCTTTTAGTTCAAGGCGACGCAGAAACACATTAAATGCAATAACCAACGCCGTAATAACAAACACCCCCGCCAACATCGCATCCAAAAAGGTCAGATAACCGAGGCGTGGCAAATTGTCTGAAATAGTGAAATTGAAGGCCACAAATACCAACAAGTTGCCGCTGGTCACATCAATTCGCTTGGAATAATCTTGTAAGAAAAATGTGAAGTAAGAGACGAGAATAATCAAAATCGTCGGCACAAAGATGCGCATGATATAAAAGTTGAGGTGACGATTGGCTTGAAACCCAAATGAAAAACGGGAACTTGGGTTTACAACCACATTTTCGACCGTGCTCACCTCGGTACTATATTCGATTAGTCTCCATTCTTCTTCACCTAATTGATCGCCTATTTGACTCGCTTCAAGTGGCCCATTAAATACGAAGAAATTATCAGGGAAAAGCGCATCCACGCGCAAATAAAATTGTTGGGTATCAAATGGAAAAGCACGGAAATTAAAATCTGGTGCCTGTAGGGTTGTGGTGAAACGCTCAAAATACAGCATGTCCCCATTTGATTCAACAACCATGCCCTGGTTTTGGATCCAACGATTGCTTTGTTGGTTAAAGATTGTAAAGTTAGGCCAACGAAACGAATCATCGTTTAACAACTGAGCCAAACCGCTGCCAATAAACGTCTTAAAAGTGCATTGACAATCGTCTGGATTAAACGCTTGTGAGGGATCGTTCCAACGCATTTCTATTAAATAGGCGCCGCCATAATTTTCGGCTTTTTGATCGACGCCAGTGATTTGTTCCAAACGTGTATTTATCAATACTTCTGTTGGGCCTTGCACGATTGCGCGACCTTGTGGCAAAGCTTCACCGGTCAAAACAGCCGGTTCGTTGAGGCCAGCTAACAGGCGGAATTCACCTTTTGTTCCGTCCAAACCGGTGACGATTAGCTGCATATTTTCACTGTCGTCCAGTGGAGTATATTGCAGGGTAGTTGATTGTCCGCTTGCGAATGGATTAGATTCTTGGATAGTACGGCCGCTGTAATCTTTGAGCGTAAGCTGCGGGACAAAATCAGGGGTCGCGGAACCGACGTAAAAATAGAGCGTGTCACCAGCAGCTATGGGATTGAGTACCGAACTACGCTGCGTTCGATTTTCACCTATATCGCTGGTTAATTGTTGTACGGCCGTTGCAATGCCTGATGCCTCCTCATCCAAAAAAGCGATTTCAGCACCAGTCGGCAGCCAGATACCATCCAAAATGGCGGGTTCGTTGACACTGACAATTAATTGATACCCTCCAGAAGTTTCATTGACCAAGGTGCCCAACGCCAATAACAAATAATCGCCGTCAGCTGGTACCACAAACTCAAAGGACGCATCTGACCCTTGGCCGTTATTGTCACTGGCTGCCAAAAATGCATCGCCAATTACACTAATGAGCGCCTCAGTGGGAGGAACACCATCAGTAATGAGTGCCTCCAAATCATTTTTGAGTTCGGCGCGTAATTCTTCCGTATCTGTGTCAGATGTGGATAATAGGAGAGTGGGATCTAGATTGCCTGAGGCATTGGTCATATAGACATACAAAATATCTCCCGCTTTCAAATCAGGCACATTGTAATGCATGATCTCGCCCAACTCAATATGGCCGTTCAATACTTCAACTTGACCTTCTCTTTGGGCCTGGGTTGGAAATACAAAAACCAACAATAAAATGCCAACAAATATAAAGAGTTGTGCAAGTTTGAATTGGGAAATAAATACACGCATGGTACTACCCTTACTATGAAAAAGTTTTATGTTCAGTTATGAATAAGATATTATGCCAAACATGCATGAAGTGCAATATTTTTGTACTGCCAACTGCTAAAAAAGGTAATTTACGGATCATGGGTTTTAACAGGACAGCATGTTAGAATTATGAGGTTTGGGTGGGAAACGGCCGTATGCCAACAAAGCTCACAATGCAATTCCCTCCTAGACAATTCACCAACAGCGAAAGCGAGCGAATGATATGATCATCTCCCTAACCTTATTTAAGCAGCTGCCAATCCGCACTATATGGCTTGCCGTTTTGCTCTTCCTTATTGTCACAATAAGCGCCTGCAGCATACAACCCAGCCGACAAGCAAACAACGGTGCGCAGGCACAACCGACTTTAGTACCGACATCTGTGGCCGTCGCCAAAAGCACGTACACCGTCAAAAGCGGCGCGGTTGTATATGAGGTCGATTTCAACGGCCGTATTGCCCCTGTCATCGAAGAAACCTTGAGTTTTCCAACAGATGGTGTGGTTACGGCCGTACATGTCAAACGTGACGATAGCGTAGAAGTTGGCGATCCGATTGCTGATTTAGACACACAAGCAATTACAGAGGCATTAACCCAGGCACAAACCGAACTTAAAATCGCTCAAGCCCGCTTAGAGAGCACCACCGCCCAAATTGAGCGTGATCAAAACCGCGCAGCGATTCAGCTCGAAATCGCCCAGCTCAATTTAGACCATGCGATCAACAATGCGGGGGCAAATCCAACGGAAGACGAACAATTCGGCATTAAAATGCTGGAACTGCAACTAGCCTTGAAGCAGCTTGATTTCGATGAATTAAACAATGACATTGACCCGGTCTTACAAGCTGATGTGGATGCAGCGGCACTAAAAGTAACACAATTCGAGGAATTATTAGCCGGGGCAGCTTTGACCGCGCCTTTTGCAGGACGGATTTCTGCATTAACGGCCGTACCCGGTTTTGCCGTTTCGGCATTCGACCCGATCGGCGTGGTTGTCGATACAACCCAAATTGAAATCAGTGCCAACCTGCGTGACAACCAAATGGAGGAATTAGCTGAAGGTATGCCCGTTTCCGTCTCGCTCTCCAACCGTCCTGGCGCAGCCTACCCGGCTACGATCACACGTCTACCGCCACCGTTTGGCTCCGGAGGCAGCAATGCTAATCTGACCGAAACCGACAGCACAACCCGTTTTACTTTTGACAATCCAGACGATGCTGAACAATTTGAACTTGGCGATAGAGTCAAAATCAGCGTTGTTGTTGAAGCCAAGGATGATGTGCTTTTTTTGCCCACTGCCGCGATTCGCGATTTTAACGGCCGTAAATTTGTGATCATCCAAGAAGACGGCATCCAACAACGTGTTGATGTCGCACTGGGAATCAGTGGCAAAAACATCGTCGAAATTGTTGATGGCTTGAGCGCAGGCCAGGTGATTGTCGGTCAATGAGTTTTTTATTCCGCATTACGGCGCTCTTCCGCATCACGTTTAAACGTCTATGGGCACAAAAAGGATTAACGGCCGTTTTATTGTTAGGCATCACTGCCGCTGTTGCCCTAATCATGACCGTTCCTTTGTATGCGGATGCAGTCTACTTCCGCGTATTACAAGAGCGCATTAGCGCAGAATCTGGCGAGAGTAAACGGCCTCCATTTGCCTATCTTTATGATTATGTCGGTGCATGGGATGAGCCAGTACCATTTGCAGACGCGCAAGCTGTTGAAACCTATTTAGCCTCAAGCGGCGCAAACAATCTAGGTCTACCTGTAGAACGATTTGTGCGCTACTATGAAACGGATCGTTATAAATTATTTCCCGCCACCGCTGAAAATTACGACGATGAAAACCAGAGTTTGGGCATCTTCCATTTTGGTACGGCCAGCGATTTCGCCGCAAATATCGAGCTGGTAAACGGCCGTTTTCCGCAATCCAACTCCGATCTCAACAGCCCAATCAACGTGCTGGTATCCGAAAACGTCGCAAATGAAGCTGGCTTCCAAGTCGGCGATACATTCATCGCCTATGACTTCGTCAACACAGACAACAGTACTCTATCACAGCAGCTAGTGACCATCAGCGGTATTTGGCGACCGTTGGATACGCGCAGTGACTATTGGTTTATTGCCGCAACCGCCTTAGACGACTCCTTGATCGTCGCTGAAAATACCTTTATTGACCAGCTAGCTCCTGTCATTCCCAACAGTATCGACCGGGCGCTCTGGTATTTTGTAATGGACGGCCGCAACGTCAACACAACCGATGTCGACAGGCTTTTAGCTGGCTCGCGGCGCGTCGCACGTCAGGTCGATACCCTGCTGCCCAACACACGAGATGTTGTCAGCCCAACTGATGCTTTGGTACAATACCGCACCGCCACACAACAATTACAACTGCTGCTCGCCGCCTTTAATGTTCCCATCATCACCCTCGTACTGGCTTTCATCATCCTAATTGTCGGGCTGGCTGTCGATCAACGCAGCAACGAAATCGCCATCATGCGCAGTCGTGGCTCCACACCCTGGCAAATGGTAGGGTTGGCAACGGTCGAAGGTGTCATTTTGGGTCTGTTTGCCTTTACACTAGGAATAATATTGGCGCTGCTGCTCACCCAATTAATGGGCAAAACGCGCAGCTTCCTCGACTTCAGTGCCGCTTATCCACTACGTGTGGCGCTCACCAAACCCGCCTTACGCGCTGGTTTGCTCGCAATTGGACTCGCTGTTATCGCCCAGGTATTGCCAACTCTAGCCGCCTCCCGCAACACCATCATCACCTACAAACAAGACCAGGCGCGTGCACTCAAAAAACCATTCTGGCAGCGCATGTGGTTGGATGTAATTTTGCTTGGCATAACCCTCTATGGCATTTATTTGTTAAATCAGCAAGGCAGTCTTTTTAGCCTGGGCGAAGCCGCGCAAAACGATCTCTTCCAGAACCCTCTGCTCTTTTTATTACCAGCTTTAGCCGCTTTTTCATTTGCCTTGCTGTTCTTGCGCCTTTTTCCCTGGCTGATGGCGTTGTTCAGTTGGCTGTTATCCAAAACAGACAGCGTCGGCCTACTATTGGCCAGTCGCGAATTGGCACGTACACCACGCGCCTATGCTATGCCGCTTATTTTGTTGATAATTACGGTCAGTCTGGCAGTGTTTACCGCATCCTTGGCATTCACACTCGACTTACAACTCATTGATGAGGCACGTTATCAAATTGGGGCAGATGTGAATTTGCGTGGGGCTGGTATCAATTTTAATCGCAGTAGTTTTGGATCACCGGACGGTGCTGAAAATGGGCCTTCAAATGGTGCCATTTTCTTGCCTCTTTCAGAATACACAGAATTCCCCGGTGTGACTGGAGCAACCCGTGTCGGCCGTTACTCAGCCAGGGCACAAGTAGGCGGCAATCGCACGATGGCTACATTTTTAGGCATTGATCGCGGCAGTTTTAATCAGGTTTCTTATTGGCGGTATGATTTTGCCGATAGGCAGTTGAACGGCTTGCTGAACCAGTTGTCACAAGTACCAGATGGTGTATTGGTGTCACAGCCATTTTTGCAAGAAAACGGTTTGCGTTCCGGAGATTTCGTGCGTTTGACAGTCAATTTGGATGACGGCGCAGTAGAAATAGATGCTCAAATTGTGGGCGCTTTCGACTACTTCCCCACCTGGTACGCGGAAGCTGATGGCCCTCTATTTGTCAGCAATCTGGACACATTATTTGCGCTGACTGGTGGCGACCAACGGTATGAAGTGTGGCTGCAAACTGGTGCTCCAGTTGATGAGGATGCGTTTGCAGAAACATTACGTGAACGACACCTGTTTGGTTGGAATTGGCAAGAGCCATTTTCGACTATCGAACAAGAACAAAAACGACCCGAACGCCAAGGTTTATTTGGCCAATTGTCGATTGGTTTTGTGGCCACCGCTGTACTAACTGTGATTGGTTTTCTGATGTATGCGTTGTTCTCGTTTAAACGTCGTTTTGTGCATTTGGGTATTTTACGTGCTGTCGGTCTTTCTTCTTGGCAAATGAGTGTGATGGTCGGGTCGGAAACGGCCGCACTGATCCTGACAGGTCTTACCTTGGGTACAATCTTGGGTGTGTGGATCAGCGGTTTGTTTATTCCGTTTATGCAAATCGGCCGTTCAGCAGCCGATCTCGTGCCGCCCTACCTTGTCGAAATCGCCTGGCCCACGATTTACCAAATTTATCTACTCTTCCTGCTGATGTTTGTGGTTGCCTTAACCTTGTTAATCTTCATGCTGCGCCGCATGAAAATTTTCCAGGCAGTTAAACTAGGAGAAACAATCTAATGGCAGCTATCATCACCTGCGAAAACCTGGTAAAAATATATAAAATTGCCGACCTGGAAGTACTGGCGTTACAAGGGCTTGACCTGACTGTGCAAGCTGGTGAACTAATGGGCATTGTCGGTGTCAGTGGCAGTGGCAAAACAACTTTGATGAATGTGTTGGGGGGTCTTGTACGCCCCTCAGCCGGCAAAGTCATCGTTGATGATCATGATTTACTCAAGCTGTCTGATGCTGCCTTAAACAAATATCGACGTGAAAAGGTGGGCTTTATCTGGCAGCAAGGCTCACGCAATCTGATTAGCTATCTTTCCGCATTGGAAAACGTAGAAATGCCGATGATATTGGCAGGCAGTTCGGGGAAAAAAGCGCGTCAACGTGCTGCTGAACTGCTCGATATGGTAGGGTTGTAT
>JAGRDI010000106.1:14811-15851 GCA_020432765.1 Anaerolineales bacterium
GTGGCCTTGGCCAATGAACCAGCCATTTTATTGGGCGATGAACCCACAGGTGAACTAGACAGTGCGACTGCTTCAACAATTTATGCTGCATTCCAAACCTTAAATCAGGAATTAGGCGTTACGATTCTGATCGTGAGCCATGATCCGACCATCGCCAAACATGTTGGCCGTGTGATGGCGATTCGAGATGGCAAAGCGGCCAGCGAAACGGTACGGCGGCGGCAAACCAGTATTAAAGAGCAAGATAGCAGCTCTGTTGAAGAAGAACATTTTGAAGAATTGGTTGTGTTGGATTCTGTCGGCCGTTTACAAGTGCCAAAAGCGTACCGCGAAACGCTCAATATCAAGAATCGGGTCCGGATGGAACTGAGCGCAGATGGGCTGCTCATCCGGCCTGTTTCTGAGGAAGAACAAGCCACCATGTTGGTATCTAATCAGGTAGTTGAAGTTGAAGTTGAAACGCAGCCAGAAGTAAATGGTTTGAAAAAGTTATGGAGCCGGTTAAGAAAATAGAGTATGGAATCAAAATCAGTTTTAGCTATCGAAACGACTAATTTGGAGCGCACCTATCATGTCGGCAACGAAGCTGTACGGGCGCTGCGTGGCATTGATTTACAGATAGCAAAGGGGCAGTTCATCGCGCTTAAGGGACGTTCTGGCAGTGGCAAAACAACATTGCTTAACTGCTTAGGTGGATTAGACCAACCTACCAATGGTGCTGTGATTATAAACGGCCGTTTGCTAACCGGTCTCAAGGAAAAAGAACTCACCAATTGGCGGCGTAGTGAAGTCGGTTTTATCTTTCAATCTTTAGGACTGCTGCCATCGCTATCAGCTTTTGAAAATGTCGAACTCATGTTGCGTATTTCCAAACTACCACGCAGCCAGCGAGCGGAACATGCCAAATCCTGTTTGGAAATGGTCGGGTTAGGCAAATGGGCTGACCATCGTCCTTATGAAATGTCCGGCGGGCAGCAACAACGTGTGGCCATCGCACGCGCCATCGCCAACAATCCCCAACTCATTCTGGCTGACGAAGC
>JAGRDI010000106.1:15934-22443 GCA_020432765.1 Anaerolineales bacterium
ACAATGCTGCTGGCAACCCATGATAATCTTGTTGATGAGTATGTTGATCAGATTATAGAGCTTGCCGATGGGCAGATTTCAAATTAATTTATGCGAGATTTTAATATGTTTGACCTTTCACCTTCCACTATCTTGATAACCGGCGGTGCTGGCTTTATTGGTTCACATTTATGCGATACATTATTGGAACAAGGCCACTATGTGTTGGTTATCGATAATTTATCTACGGGTCGCATAGAAAACATCCAGCATCTTAAAAACAATCCGCGCTTCCATTTTGCCCAAGCCGATGTTACCAACGAAATTGTGCTCGACCGCCTGGCATCCAAATCTGACATCATCATCCATTTGGCTGCGGCCGTAGGTGTCAAACTCATTGTTAAACAGCCAGTCCGGACAATTGAGACAAACGTAATGGGCACAGAGGCTGTACTCAAAGTGGGGCGACGCTACGGGTGTCGGACGCTAATTGCCAGTACCTCAGAAGTATATGGCAAGGGAAACGGGATTCCATTCAGCGAAGATGATGATATCTTATTAGGTGCAACGAGCAAAAGTCGTTGGGCTTACGCTGCCAGTAAAATGGTCGATGAGTTTCTAGGTTTAGCTTACATGCAGGAGTACAGCCTGCCGGTCGTTCTTTTCAGGCTTTTTAATACGGTAGGGCCGCGCCAAACTGGACATTATGGTATGGTTATTCCACGCTTTATCAACCAGGCATTAAGTGGAGAGCCTATTACAGTATACGGAGATGGGAAACAAAGCCGTTGTTTTAGTGATGTTAGCGATGTCATCAGGGCAATTGTTGGATTAGCACAGCACCCAGAAGCGCCTGGCCATGTCTACAATATCGGGGGAAATGAAGAAATTAGTATGCGTGACCTTGCAGAAAAGGTCAAAAGGGTAACGGACAGCAATTCCGAGATCAGGTACATTCCTTATAGCGAAGCTTATTCAAGTGGGTTTGAGGATATGCGACGGCGCGTACCGGACACAAGCCGCATCCATGCGTTACTGGGTTGGCGACCGCAATTATCACTAGAACAAATATTGGTACGCGTACGCGATGACTTTCTCGCTTAGGCGGTGAGACAGTGTGGCACTCTTATTTAATGCCAAGTGGTCAATTCGTCTAATATTTCTTTCTCCGCAACTTTTAAGGTAATGGCTGCGCCATGAGCTGTGTCTTCTAATTGAGCAATAGAATTAGCACCGATGATTGCAGAGGAAACGGCCGTATTTGCCAAAAGCCAAGCTATCGCGATCTGTGCAATCGTTGCTCCATGGTCTTGTGCAATTTCATCCAGCTTATCAATTACCGCAAAACCGCGTTCATTTAGATATCTTTCGCGAATACCGCTGACACGAGCCGAGTCCGGCAGCGCTTGATCGCGACGATATTTACCCGTTAGAAAACCTGCCGCCAAAGGACTATAGGGTATCACGCCAATACCTTGATCAAGGCACAAAGATTGCAGTTCTCGTTCAAATTCAGCACGATGCATGAGGCTGTAATGTGGCTGCACGCTGTCATAGCGCACTATGTTTTTGACGTCACTCACCCACAAAGATTTAGCTAACAACCATGCAGGATAGTTGGAACAGCCAATGTAACGCACTTTACCACTACGCACTAAATCATTTAGCGCGGTCAGTGTCTCTTCCAATGGGGTTTCTTCATCTGGCCAATGTACTTGATAGAGATCGATGTAATTAGTTTGTAAACGCCGCAAACTGGCTTCAACACCATCCATGATATGTTTACGCGATAAGCCCTCGTCATTCGGACCAGCCCCCATCCGACCGCGAACCTTGGTCGCCAGGATAATGTCCTCGCGGCGCACATCAGCTGCGGTTAGCCAATCACCAATAATCTGTTCGCTTACACCACCCGGGTTGCCATCCACCCAACGTGAATAGACATCGGCCGTATCTATAAAGTTTATGCCCAATTCCACAGCTCTACTCATGATGGTGTGGGCTGTGGTTGGAACGGCCGTCCAGCCAAACTGCATCGTACCTAAACAAATTGTCGAAACTTTGAGACCTGTGCGCCCTAAACGCCGATATTCCATCTTATGCTCCTGCTTGCTTCAATACTAATATCATCCAAATCGGTGTCGCCATCCCCAGCGTCATCTTGTTCGCCAAAATCGGGATTTGTCGAATCCGGGGTTGGTTGCGGAGTTGCTTCTTCGAGAGGTGTGCTTTCAACGGCCGTTTCCCCATCCGTTTGAGCATCGCCAAATTGAGCACCTGAGCTACTGCCCTCAACCTCAATATCCGCCAGTCGATCGTCAAAATAAGGCTGCTCAAAGTTAAAAAAATTGTACACAGAGCGTGAAATTTCACGCAAAATTGGGAAACTCGTATCATGTACCAGCCAGTCCGAGGCTGGATCCGTCAGATATTCTACAATGATATAATCACCTGCAGGCGAGTAAACAATGCCTGCATCGCCATGTGTGTTGCCTGCCCAACCATGTTTATGCGAGACAGTAACTCCTTCTGGCACACCAAAACGGATCAAATTACCTTCTTCATTTTTAGCTAACACATCTAGCAAAGCTTGGCATTCAACCGGAGTGAGTTCCTCGGGATATACTGCCAACAACGTGCCGCCACCGCGTGAACAATGGTAAATCATCTCCAACAGTGTGCCCATATCTTCGGCTGTGGTTTGCATCGTTTGGTCTGGGAAAGTGGTGACATCCAAACGTGAATTTGCTTCTGTAACGCGTGTCGCTTTGCCGGGGCGATTTGGCTCTTCATACGGGGTGACGATAAATGTATTTTTTAAACCCAGCCGCTGCATGGATTCAGTGAGAATATCGACCCCTAAATAGGCATTGTCCTGCCCCGCAACCACATCAAGCAAGAGATTCGCACTATAATTACCGGAATGAATGGCTGTTTCCGCAATCAACTTGGCTTGATCAGAATTCGGCTCGAACTCCATCGCCCGATAAGTCTCCAACAAAATAGCAATTTTCACGACGCTCAGGCCAGAAAGGGCAACATCGGCATTAATACCCATTTCCTCGCCGGTCTGTAAATCCATAACAAAAATGCTGCCCATGCCGTGAAAGCCTGCCATTTCATGTTGGATCGTATCCTCCAAGGTGGTCATATCAAATGGAATCGCCTCTTGATCGATCACAACAAGCTCGGCCGTACGGTTTTCGGTTGCATACAGCGCGGCTTCAATATCTGGCAAACTGGTCTCAATGTCAGAAACATAACCCGCTTTGCCCATCCGAAATGATGTTGATTCTTCGACCAACTGTGGGCCAGTAGCGGGTTTATCTAAAAAACTGGCGATCATATCTAATCTCATGAGTAATTCATCACGATCATGGGTGGCATATAGGTCGATGTTGATTGGCTTCCAGGAACGGCCGATTACAAATTCAGCAAAATTCAACCAGGGGTTTTCGGGCATGCGGGCTATTTCTGCCTCTGCTAACATCGCTTCCAGATCAAGTTGAAATCCAACATCCTGAGGATTAAGTTCAATTTCTTCATCACGGTGAATTAAAATCAAAGGTGCTGAATAATGAGCACTCAGCAGCTCAGACGCCTCCTCAACTGTGAGGCCAGACACATCCAAACCCGCAATTGTCATACCGGGCGGCATTTTATCCTTTGCACGGTTATAAAGAAATCCTTGATAGGCGAAAAACATGACTCCGACAACAATCAGCGCCAGGGTCAGCAGTTTTTGTAAACTTTTTAACATATTTAGTTTACTTGAGCTTCTCCCAGGAATGGGCTGTCAAAGTTGAAGAAGTTGTAGGTCGCACGCGAAATGTCCGCCAATAGCGGCGAACTCAATTCCCATTCCAGCCAATCAGGTTTATATAAGAAGGCAACGATAACATAGTCACCACCAGGAGTTGAAACCAGACCGGCATCAGCATGTGTATCGCTAATCCAACCATGCCGGTGGGCAACGGCCGTTTCCGGCGGCACCCCTCCTTCAAGCAAACTCCCAATATTGTTTTTATCCATATAATCTAAAATCTGGCGACATTCATCTTGCGTAATTTGCTCCCCAAACGCCGCCAATAAAGCGCCGCCCTGACCCTGTGAACAATAATAGATCATCGACAACAACAAACCCATATCCTCAGCAGTTGTTTGCATTTCATCTGCGGGACGTGTACGCAATTCTTCTACACTATTAGCCGGTGTTTTAGGGGCAGTACGTCCACCAATTAAAGGGGCATCAAAAGGTGCAGCCATAAAAGAGTTCTCTAAACCAAGTCGCTGCAACAAATCCGTTACCGATTGTGCTCCCAAATAACCATCTTCCTGACCCGCAACCTGATTGAGCAGTTCATTGGCACTAGCATGCTCAGGTTGAACAACGAGCGTATCAGATATTAACTGCCGCTGAGTAAGCGATGGAATGCGATCTAATGTACGATAAGTCTCTAAAACCAATGGGATTTTCATCAAGTCCATCGCTGACATGGCCACATCCGCATTCACGGCAACAACCTCACCTGTTTGTAGATCCATCACAAAAATGGCCGCAACCCCGCCCGTATCCTGTTCAAAGACTTGCGTCCGATTAACCAAAAGACGTGTCAGCAAATTAATGTCCGGGCGTTCTGCCAGGCGCTCTTCAACCAACAAACGAGCTTCACGATCATTCGGCCGGTATAAAGCAGCCTCGATATCAGCAAAGCTGGCCTCGATATTTGTCGTTGTGCCAGATGTACCATATTGAAAGCTAAGTGTACTTGGGATTGGCTGGGGAGGCTGAGCAGGTTCATCGGTTAAACTAGAAATCTCAAGCAAAACGTCACGCAGTGCATCCCGGTTGTGGGTAGCCTGCAAGGGGACAGGACTAACCTCGACGGGTCTGCCCCATAAAAACCCCCAAAATCCTGCCCAAAAATCCTGTTGAGTTCTCTGATAGTCGGCAGCACTCAACATTGCCTCTAAATCTGGTGTAAATTCCGCACGAGTAGGACTAATTGGGAATGATTCTTCACCATGCTGGATAATAACAGGCGCGTCAACATAACGGTTGGCCACAATATCACCTGCCTGTTCACGGGTCATACCGCCTACATTAACACCGGCAACAGTTAAGCCAACTGGATAAAAACTACGTGCCCCGGCATATTGGTACAATTTTAATAACAAAAAAATTGAGACCGCAAACATCAATGATACGGTTACCCATTGTCCCAAACCAGGGGAAGAATTTCTTCTCATAACAACAGCTCTCTTTTGCCATCAACTATGAGTAGCAAAGTGGTAGAGTCGCAATGTATCCAAGTAAAAGGTCTTCCTATCCACAACCCTGAATTACCTCAATCTGGCAGTCCTAAGACTTTTTTGCGCCACAATCACATCCGCCGCTTTCGTGTTTAGAACAACCAGCCTCGGCTTTATTTTTCAAGGCCTCTAATTCATCCAAGGGTTCAAACTCATGTCGGAAAACTTCGTGGAATTCACCATCTACATCAACAATAATGGAATCTCTTATCACACGCACATCACGGACACGGCCGTCGCCATAAGGCGTACTAATTCGCTTGCCTCTACGTGGTAAGGTTTTTTTGGCAGCAACATATTGTTCATATTCATATACAAGGCAGCAGCGTAAACGGCCGCACATCCCCGTAATCTCTTGAGGACTTAACGAAACGCCCTGCTCTTTGGCCATTTTAATTGAAACTGGGCTAAATTCAGTTAAAAATGTCGAGCAACAGCGTGGCGAGCCACAGGCACCATAGCCGCCAATAATTTTTGCGACATCACGTGGCCCAATCAGGCGCAGTTCAATACGGGCACGAAATGAACGATTCAGTGTGGTCGTTAGTGCAGCCAAATCCAACTTTTTGTTTTCAGTTGTGTATGAAAAAGTTATCCATGAGCCATCAAAACTATATTCCGCCTTAACAAATTTCGCATCTTTAATTTTAAGTTGGCTTGCTTTCTCGCGACACGTGATTAACGCATCCAGCTCTTTTGATTCCCACACCTGCTTCATTACCAGATCGCGTGGTGTTGCCATGCGCTGAATACCGCGCATACCACGTTTATTATGAATGTGATCGGGTTTGATAAAGGCAATAACCTGGCCAAGCTGATTGCCACGGTTTGTTTCTAGTATCACATAATCACCCGGCTGTGCGTCTGTACACTCACCGACCTTAAAATGATATAGTTTGCCTAATTTTTGAAAGCGAATACCAACATACTCAGAAGTTCCATCCGCCATTATAGTTGTCATAAAGTTGTATCTCCATCGCATATTATCACATTTAATCTGTCAACATGCAATTCGATCTTTATTTATAGCTGATTTAGGAGTGTCTCACAAATTGGTGAGCAGTTTCTAATCGCTATTTTGTTCTTCGTGCGGTTAACAAAAGCGCACTTAATGACTATACGAAAAGGCTTCGGGAGTTTCTCCTTGTAAATGGAGTGTGGGCAGCTTGCTCGCGTTCATTGACAGACTGGCAGTCTGCGCTCCATTTTCATTCATT
>JAGRDI010000106.1:22475-27991 GCA_020432765.1 Anaerolineales bacterium
GGTAAAATAAAAACGCCCGTGTCCAATTTTAAATTAACGAGAGTAGACAAATCTCGCAAAGGTGCAGTTACATCACATCTACCCAATCATTTGAATAGGGATCACATTGTTAGCTTGCTTTTGCAATGTCAAAAGACTAACCCGAGCCGCTATAGTACCTGCCAATTCTGTCAAGGTCTTGGCGGCATCGGAATCCGGGTAAGCGATGACAATTGGACGCCCTGAATCACCACCTTTACGAATATTGGCATCTAACGGTACAGATCCCAGGTATTCTGCATTGTAATCGGCTGCTAATTTTTCCCCGGCACCCGTACCAAAAAACTCGCCGCTCATATTTTCGATAACCCCTATGATAGGCACATCCAATTTCTCGAACATTTTTAAGCCACGCAAGGCATCAGAAGCAGCAACTTGCATGGGCTGGGTGATCACAAGTGCGCCAGATAGTGGCAGAATCTGGGCTAACGTCAACTGCGCATCACTCGTTCCAGGAGGTAGATCAATGATCAAATAATCCAATTCGCCCCAATCCACATCGGTCAACAATTGTTTTATGGCACTGTGCAGCATTGGACCACGCCAGATCAATGGTTGATCCGGTTTCACCAAAAAAGCCATAGAGATAAATTTAACACCAAAGCTCTCAGCCGGAACCATTTTACGATTGCGTACTGGCGGCATTTGATCAGCACCCATCATCATAGGCACATTTGGCCCTAAAATGTCAGCATCCAGCAAGCCCACGCGTGCCCCTAATCTTGCAAGAGAAATTGCCAAATTCACTGCGATTGTAGATTTGCCCACGCCCCCCTTGCCGCTCGATACGGCAATTGTATTGCGAAAGTTTTGACCAATTTGATCATCAATACGCCTGTCTTTGGGTACATTTGCATCCCAATTTATCGTCACCTTGCCAATACCCGGAATACGTGACAAGGCTGCTTTAGAATCATTTTCCATCTTGCCTTTCAACGGGCAGGCGGGTGTCGTCAACATAATTGTAAAGTTGACATTGTTACCATCGATCTTCAAATTACGGATCATATTTAACGAAACCAAGTCACGATGCAGTTCCGGCTCAATGACCGTAGATAAAGCTGCCATTACTGCTTCATCTGTAATGGGTTGATTATTTTTTCCAAACATTATTAACCTCAATAAAAAAGGGAAATCGCCCCTTGCGGAGCGATATTTGAGTTTATATTGTTAACAAAGGCGCCTGCAGTATTTAATACAATAAACCTTTATAAATCAGTTGTCGGGAAATCGCTTCGGCTATACGTTCCTCTTTTTCCTCACCAGCCTCGCCTTTCCTTGGTCTTTTCTTTTTCTTTGATTCTTCGGCAAAAGCACGTGCCACTGCTTCGGCATCGGCTTTTTTCGGAGCCAGTTCACGCCAATAACTCAAGGGCCGACTTAAACGTTCTTTGTCGTGGATGTGGGCAGTTGTACGATCATAACTGGCCAGTTCGTAATCGTGATCCATCTTGATGGCATCGAAGGGACAGAATTCTGCGCATAAGCCACAATTCATGCAAATATCAATGTCAATAAAGAACTTTTCTGGTTCAGGTTTAGGACGGCCGTTTGGCTGTTTACCGCGTTCGATCCAAATACATTGAGGTGGACATACCTTGGCACAAATACCACAAGATGTACACCAATCATGACCCCACTGTTGTCCTGGTGGAGGATCATCGGTTACCAAAAACGGCACAAAACGGAAACGTTCCGGGGGCTGCAGTTTCTCTTCGGGGTACTGCACTGTGATAACGCCCTTACCCTGCAAGCTTTGGCGTGCCTGCAACGCTTCATCATTATAATAACGACCACCTTTCGATAACCAATGGATGTCATCTACATATGAATTTACAAAATGTTTGAGTGTTACACCCAGACCTTTAAAAACACCAAGTCCATACATAATTATTTACCGATCTACCTCACCTAAAACGATATCAATACTGCCCAAAATAGCCACGACATCCGCTACCTTTTGTTTCTTTGACATCAACTCCAATGGTGTCAAATTGATGAAAGATGGCGCGCGCACATGATAGCGTTCTGGATTCGCCGAACGACGATTTGCCGTCACATAAAACCCTAACTCGCCTTTGGGACCTTCGACACGGCCGTATGCTTCGCCAGCACGTGGAGCACGCAAAGCATATTGTGGTTTGCCCGTGAAAATAGGACCGCCCTCAGTACCTTTCAGATGCGGCAGCACTTGCTCCAGAATGCGTAAACTTTGGCGCATCTCATCGATACGAATCAGGTACCTATCCAGAATATCGCCGTTATAACGCACTGCTATATCAAAGTCTAAATGTTCGTAATAAGAGTATGGTTCAGCACGCCGAACATCATAAGCCACACCACTGGCACGCAGCAAGGGGCCAGCAGCACTATAGGCTATGGCATCTTCGGCAGAGAGGTAGCCGACACCCATACTGCGAGCGAGCATAATTTCATTGCCCGTCACCAAAGTATCGCCCTCATCTAAAGCACGTGGCAGGCGGTCATAGACCAGTTCTTCCAGAAATTTCATGATGGGCTGCCCGTGAACCTCTTCTGGTAAATCATAAACCACACCGCCAAAACGCATGTAGTTACACATCATACGCGCACCGGTTGTGGCCTCGAAAAAGTCCAGAATTAGTTCGCGCTCAATATAATAATAAAGCATGGGCGTTTGCAGCGCACCTAAATCGTTCAACAAAAAACCAAGCGCCCACAAATGGTTGCAAATTCGAGTCAATTCTGCCATTAAAATGCGTAACCACTCAGCCCGTTCGGGTACGGCCGTATCAAACAACTTTTCGACTGTAATCGCATATCCAAAATTATTGGACATGGATGACAGATAATCCAACCGGTCTGTATAGGGCATATTCATGATAAACGTATTACGTTCACCAATTTTTTCATGATTACGATGCAAATAACCCATAACGGGTTTGAGATCAACAATGGTTTCGCCATCAAGTGTCACCACCATGCGGAAAACACCATGTGTTGAAGGATGTTGTGGTCCCATATTGACGGTGACTTTGTCAGTCTTCAAACCCGGTGTGGCATCACGCGAAAAAGTCAGATCCGTATAAACCTCAGTCTCAATTTCATATTCATCGCCCGTGGGAACCCACCCGGGCGGGTACTTCACATTCATGCCATAAGGGTTTTGTTCTTCGGCGCGACGCACATTACCATCCGGCCAACGGCTGCCAAAAGGTTTGTGAACATCTTCATAAAACGCCTCTTTCCAATCCTTGCGCAATGGATGGCCCTCAAAGCCGTCCCAAGTGAGGATACGACGCAAATCAGGATGCCCATCAAAGCGAATTCCCAACAAATCCCACGCTTCACGTTCTTGAAAATCGGCTCCAGGCCAAACTGAAATCAATGAAGGTACGACAGCATCAGCACGATCCGTTTGCGCTTTCATCACAACCGGGCCACCACCTTTTTCAATGCTGTATACATGGTAGACCACTTCCATTTTGTCATCCTGAATCAGGTCCACACCAGTGACACTAGAAAGGTAATTAAAACCAAATTCATCACGCAGTGCAGTGGCAACTTCGACCAAACGGTCAGGAGCCACAATGACCCCTTCATACCCCTCGCGAGTGTCATCTACAATTTCATCAGGGTAACGCTCTTTGAGGTTGGCAATCGCTGCGTCAATTGGATTATCATAAACGGCTTGCAAATCGCCGTTTTGCGGTGTTTCTAAAATCATTTCGCTCATGGTTTTTCTTAATTCTCGTTAGCCAGCAACCGCTTCGGCTTCTTCTGCAACGGCCGTTTCCTCAGCCTTTTGTGCTTCATATTTAGCTGCTTCAGCACGGATGCGGTCTAATTGACGTACATCGATGAGGTCTGGACCTAACACGGGTATTTCATATAATCCTGTAGTTGGATCATCTTTTTTATACCAGGGCGCGGTTGCCAGTGACTGTTGATCAATTTTTTCTTGCAGCGCAATCAAGCCGTTGATTAATGCCTGTGGGGTTGGTGGGCAACCGGGAACATAAACATCAACAGGTAGGAATTTATCAATGCCGTCAACGACATTATAACCATCTTTGAATGGACCGCCGCCAGATGCACACGCCCCCATAGCCATGACATAACGGGGCTCTGGCATTTGATTGTATAAACGTACAATCGTCGGAATCATTTTTTTAGTCACTGTCCCGGAAACAATCATCAGGTCAGATTGACGGGGAGTGGCCCGAAAGACTTCCATACCAAAACGAGCCAAATCATAGCGGCTGGCAGCCGTACAAATCATTTCAATTGCACAACAAGCCAGTCCAAATACCATGGGCCACACAGAATTGCGTCGCGCCCAGTTATAAGCGGGGTCAAGCAGCTTGGCAATGCTTGTGATTACCACATTGTTGGCTACTTCATCAGGAACAGCAACATCGCGTGCTCCTGCATCGGATACTGTCATTACGCTCTCGCCTCCTCATACCATACAATTTGTATATCGAGTAGTATTCTTTCAGTCGCTAGGGAAGGATCATCTCGGAAACCGGGGAGGGTTTCAATTAATTCCGACATCTCATGCAGCCCCACATCTTCGGGGTATAACTGTGGGTAATGGGTAATCAATTCGATCGCTATTGCGTAGGTTGAATCCCAATACAGTTCGATTGTCGGGCTTGTCAAAAGACATTCTCCCTAGTTGGTCAAAGTAGGAAATTGTTTGATTTTGTCAACAAATAATTCCTCTGCTTTCCTTGGGCAAAACGTGTGCAAACAATAAAAATATATTCACATAATGGTCAACGGTTACCCAATTTGATTGCTTGTAAGTATAGTACATAGTCTTTATTAGGGCGAATAATTGGATTAGCCGGCATTTCAGCTTGTCACTTCTTTTCTAATGGCAGACAGGCTGAAATACTTAAATTATATGAATACATCCAAAAACATTTTATTGCTCTCTCCTTATCATGGCGGCAGCCATCAGGCATGGGCTGAAGGCTACCAACAGTATAGCCAACACAGGGTTGAACTTTTGACGATGCCGGACAGGTTCTGGAAATGGCGTATGCACGGCGGAGCTGTGACCCTGGCACGTCGCTTTCTGACCTCCAAGAAGCAATATGATTTAATTCTAGCGACAGATATGCTGGATTTGACGACTTTCCTGGCTTTGACACGGCCGTATACCGCAACCACACCAACAGTTTTATACATGCACGAAAATCAATTGACCTATCCTCTACCAATAGATGGTTCGACTGGTCCCATGCGGCGCCAATTAGGTGAACGCGACCGACATTATGCCTTTATCAATTATGCGTCTTTGTTGGCGGCTGATGCAGTCTGCTTTAATTCAAATTTCCATCTGGACAGCTATTTTGATGAATTACCCCGCTATCTCAAACATCTTCCAGAATTCAAAGAATTAAAAAGTGTGGCCGGGTTGCGTGCTAAAAGTGGTGTGCTGCCGGTTGGGGTCGATTTCAAGCGTCTAAATAAGACAGATGACCAGT
>JAGRDI010000106.1:28172-33340 GCA_020432765.1 Anaerolineales bacterium
AGGCTGCAGGAGCAAATTATCCATGTGGGTTATGCTGATGCAGCCACTTATCGCCAGCTTTTGTGGGAGGCTGCTGTCACCATATCAACCGCACAACATGAATTCTTCGGCATTAGTATTTTAGAGGCAATTTATGCACAAACCTTTCCTTTGCTGCCCAACAGACTCAGCTACCCTGAACTGATCCCAAATGAATGGCTTTCAGATTGCCTGTATTATTCACAAGATGATTTGGTCACACGTCTGCGAACAGTTTTGGTACAACCGGGGAAAACGAGAAAGAGGGCAAAAGGATTGGCAACGGCCGTATCAAAATACGATTGGTCACAAATCGCGCTCCGCTATGATGATTTTTTCACCAAGTTAATATAGGGCAATTTTGCATATTGTCATACAAAATTGGCCGACGCATTGGATTGGATCACTTTGGCGGTTTTTGCAAGCAGCGATAGCCACGGTTCCAATAAACCAATGGCGCTTCATCAGGGCGTGGTACATCGCTGGCTACGACTTCTCCTAAATAGATCGTGTGTGTACCGGCTGGATGGCGTTCATAAATCTTGCAATCTAGCCAGGCAAGCGCGTCTTTGAGAATGGGTGCGCCCGTAACGGCCGTATCCCAATCACCCACAGCAAACCGATCTTGGTCTTTTAACCAGGCAAACCGATTTGAAGTTTCCATTTGGTCTTGTGCCAGGATGTTAACCGCAAAAACGGTTCCCTCTTGCGCTAACATCTCATTTGCACTGGCACGATGGTCAATAGCAATCAATACAATTGGCGGTTCAGGGGAAACTGAGGCAAACGCCGAAACAGTTAACCCATGCGGCGGTTCATCGGTCGGCGTTTGAATGGTGACAACGGTTACACCTGAAGGAAAATGTCGTAAGGCATCACGGAATTTTTCCGATGAAATGGTCATGTAGGTTAGTCCTTTAGTTGAGTAGTTTAATCGTTGCATAGCTGCATAGCAGCAGGGTTACTTTGCAGCCTTGCCACCCTGTCTTTTGCTACCTTGCCACTCTGCAACTGTTTACGAATTATTTTGGCAATGTCCGTTAAATCATTGATTTCAGACCCTAGTTCTTGATGATTTTTACCAATGAGAATAGTTGGGACAGGGTTACGCGTGTGTTTGCGGTGGTCTTTGGCCTCAATATTGCCGTGGTCACTGGTGATGATCAGCAATCCTTTTTCATCATCCCAGGCTGCAAACAAGCCACCCAGAACTGTATCGATCATTTCTAGGTGTGCAACGGCCGCCGCCAATGAACCCCGATGGCCGCTGCGATCACTTGGCCAATGCTCGAAAAAGCTAAAATCATAGCCTGCTGCAATTTTTGCAATACGCTGACCAGCCTCTACTAGAGACAATAGCGGTATATCGGCATAACCTAAATGGTCATGCCAGCCTTGATTCGTAAAATCGGGACTGACAGCACGGCCGTTACGCAAATCATCAGCCGTCATTAATACCAAACCTGCACTCGTTGCTGCTAAAGGGACAGATGATAACAAACGTCGCCCGCTATCAATGGCATCGAAATAACCTTGCGGATAGGGTGTTAACAATGCGGCTTGTCCCCCCGCTTCAACAACTTCACTAAAAAGAGTGCCAGCCTTGATTTGCTCGGCAACGGCCGCATTTGGTTTCGGGCCATAATGTTCGCCAATCAATTTTGGCACATTGCGTCCGGTGAGAATGGCAGCTTGCCCGGTCGCGCTTTGGGGACGGCCGTTTACACCCAAATTAGCATCCGTGGGAATGAGTGTGGCACGGGCAGTGGAGAGCCGACCGTTGTGGGCCAAATACCAATCTTCACAGCCTAATAATGCATCCAAATTGGGCAGATTGGCGGTTACGAATGGGTTGATAGTGGGATCGGCCGTGCCAAGTCCAACACCATCCATAAAAAAAATATGTACATATCTCCTGGGACTCTGCATAATTAAAGTTTACTAGGTGGCGCAGTAGTGGTCAATAATGCGCAATCTTTAACAACTTTGCACGCTTAATCTGAACTAAATATGATATTGACATGGATGAAGAGCGTTTGGACACAGAAAAAGTAATTCAAATTAACGAAAGAATCGCTGTTTTGTTGGCTGATTTGAATTTTCGTTATTCAACAAGCAGCGGCCCAGGTGGACAACATGCCAACCGTTCAGCAACACGCGCCACTTTGCTGTTTGATATAAATGCAGCCAATCTAGATGAGCAAACTCGTGAGCGTTTGTTAGAAAAGCTTAGCTCACGCCTGGATAAAAATGGCATCTTGCAAATCAGTGTACAAGATTCACGCAGCCAACTTAAAAACCGAGAAACGGCCGTTGCACGCTTCCAATCTTTATTAGCTGATGCACTCCAAATCCCCAAAAAACGACGTAAAACCAGACCCTCTCAATCTGCTATCACCAAACGCATCGCCAAAAAGAAAAAACAGAGCCGCATTAAAAAAGAGCGCAGCAAAAAATGGTCGCCTGACGACTAAACTTTACTCCAAAAAATCTCCGTGGCACTAACACTCAGCTATGCATCTCGCGCTTTTAACATCTCCGCTTCTTTCTCACGTGCCATCTGAATCCCCTCGGGCACTTTGACCCGCGATAGCAAATAGCCACCAATTACAAAGAATATCACGATACTCAAGACGCCGGGGCGACTGCTGCCAAAAATGGCAATCGCGCCGATGAAAAAGATGGGTGAAACGAAGGAGGCAAACTTCGACATGATACTAAAAAGACCAAAGAATTCACCACTCATCGAAGGGGGCGAAAGTGATGCATACAAGCTGCGACTCAATGCCTGACTGCCGCCCTGCACGATGGCAACCAACCAGGCCAGGAACCAAAATTCCACCACTGAGTTAAGAATAAAACCCCAAATCGCAATGATGGTGTAAGCTGCTAACGAGATCATGATGGCGCGTTTGGTGGTCAATGTTGCAGCTAAACCCTTGAACAACGGCCGTCCCAACAACAACGCAAATATCACACCAACTACCTGTAAAGCCAGCAATAGACCAATAATCACAGGCAAACTGCTGGTGCGCAGCGGTGGCTGCACAACAAACTGGGACACAGCCATATGATTACCGCTGCTTTCAGGATTTTGTACGCCAGTATTGACAAGGCTAAAAATATGTTCGCCTTCGGTCGCAGCAATAAAATCTTCAGTCACATCGTACCGCACAGTGGGATTAAATGCATCTAACAAAATTGGCTGTCCTTCATCATCGAGTAAAGGTTCACCATCTAGCCATACTTCCCAAATGCCCATCTCTGGACCAGTTTGATAAGTGAGGGTTAGCTTTTGCCCATTGAACGCAAAATCAGTACGCCCGGCAGCATCGTCGGACATGGCATACACAGCATCATTATCCGTGCCGCGTTCAGCGCCTGTGATGGTTGTCGTTTGCCATTCGCCATTGTAAACAAGGGCACTGTCATCAGCTGGATAGGCTCCTTCACCAACGGCCGTTTCGGTCGACTCAAATGCTGCCGAAGGAATGCCCGTAATGTCCTGATCCAACAAGAAGCGACCACCAATACCCATCAATGGCAGCATGACAATATTAAACAAGATAAACGCCAAGAATACCGGACGCCATTTGTTCGTCGGATCGGGTAATTTACCAAAAATAATGCTGAACGGAATGCCCACAAACTGCACCAGCAGCAGCGCCAAAACAAGTTCTAACGTACCAAAACCCAACTCCGCGCCATAAATTGCAGCGATGCCGATAATTGTGCCAATGCCATCATTGTAAATCAAGAAAGCAATCAAATATTTGAAGAGTTCTTTGTATTCGCGAATCTCGGAAAAGGTTTTACGCAAACGGGCAAAACTAACCACAATCAAACGTTCGCCGGGAGCCAAACGTTTTGTTGCAGATTCTGGTTCCGGCACGCGGCGCAAAATTGGAATCGAAAAAACTGCCCACCATACCGCTACACTCAAAAAAGAAAGCCGCACACCCCAGTTACCTGGCAGCATCAGGAACATCACCACATTAATCGCCAGCAACAGCCCACCACCTAAATAACCAAGCGCGTACCCTTTGCTGGAAATATCATCTTGATCTTCTTCTTTGGCCACATGCGGCAATAACGAATCATAAAAAACATTTGCTGCGCCATTGCCCACACGGGCGACAATAAAGAACATCGAGGCCATGAACCAATCGCCCGTGTCAACCAACACCAATAAACCGGTGCCAATCACGCCCAAAGCGATAAAAAGCGAGAGAAACTTCTTTTTACCACGCTTGATATCCGAGATCGTACCTAAAATTGGTGATAGAATAGCGATGATGAACACCGAAATACTGAGACCGGTTGCCCAATATTGTGTGGCTTGTGCCTCACTGGCAAGCGTGCTGCCAGCGACCGCACTATAATAAACCGGCAGCAAAGCAGCCATGATGGTAGTTGAAAAGGCTGAATTGGCCCAATCATACATCATCCAGGCACGCGCACGCGCTTTATATTCTTTCGGCGGCAATTGATCGAGTATTGCGGTTGAAGAAGCTGCAGACATGGCGGAATTATGCCTGTATGCATACAATAACGCAAGGTGAAAATAATCGCCGCAGATTACACAAATTTCACGAATTATGCTGCCATTTAACAAAAATTCATGAGGTTAAAGAGAACAATGAAATGAGTGAAAAAAGCGAATCGTTTCAACAAAAAAATCAAGGGTTTTTAACGTATCCCACTGGAGGTTGGCGCAAGGCAATGTTCAAATGGCCGGTGCAGTTATGGCGAATGGGTCTGGGACCTTTGATGGGACAATTCTTAGTTCTGATCACCCATACTGGGCGTAAGAGCGGGCTGCCACGGCACACGTTAACTGAATTGCACCAGATCCAAGGTAACAAGTACGCGCCCAGCGGATTCGGCCGTCGCTCACAGTGGTATCGCAATATTGAAGCCGATCCCCACGTAACGATCCAAACGGCGGCTGGCACCGAAAGTGTGATTGCTGTACGTGTGACAGATGATGTCGAAATCATGGCATTGATGGACAGCATGCAAAACAAAGATGGCAGTAATATGCGTGAAACATATCTTGAATCGCTAGAAATAGAAAATAATCGCGAAGATATTCTGGCAAAAAAAGACCGCATTTATTGGCTGCGATTCGATCCGACGAATGAACCGAC
>JAGRDI010000106.1:33347-46567 GCA_020432765.1 Anaerolineales bacterium
CCCCCACCCTTACAAGCCGATTTGGTCTGGATTTGGCCGTTGTTGGCAACTCTTTTTGGCGGATTCATCTGGATTATTGCCCGCAAGCACAAATAAATATGAATCACGATATGACAGACACAGCACCCCACTATCGCCCGATTGAAGAGCTTGTACCGACGCAATGGCAGGGGAACGCGATCATCGCCAACGGCATTCGCCAAAATGTACTGCGCACGGGCGGTGATAAGCCACCGCTGCTCATGCTGCATGGTTTTATGGAGAGCAGTGTAAGCTGGCTGCGCCTCGCACGTGCCTTGGCCGGGCGCTTCGACGTGATCATGCCAGATGCACGTGTCCATGTCCATGGGCGTTCAGAAGGAGGCACAAGCGGCTTCAGCCCTGAGATTTTGACCGATGATGCCCTAAGTCTAGTCGAAGTGTTAAAACTAGATCAGCCTGTCGTGTTAGGTCATTCCAACGGGGCCGTGACTGCTTATCTGATGACTGTGCGACAGCCCGACAGCGTTCGTGCGCTGGTGATGGAAGAGCCGCCTGCGGGTGGCCGGCCTATGCCTGCCGTGCGCCAAGAAATGCTTGAGAGCAACAACTGGTATGACGAATGGATGGGGTGGATGCACCGCCTCAAAACAATGCCACATGCTGAGCGCGTGCAATCGGCTGCGGCACGCTGGCCGCACAGTATGCCTATTCCACAGGATGAAACACTATGGGACGAAGATGATTTTGTCGGCAATCTTGAGTCGCTGGCACACTTTGATATCAGTATCTTTGATACCAAGATTGACTTTTGGTCATTGTTAAATTATCTAGATCAGGCAGCGCACATCACTTGTCCAATGCTGCTACTGACCGGTGAGCCGATGCGAGGAAGCCTCGTGACGGAGGATGTCGTACTTACGTTAATGGAACGAATTCCACAACTGCAATGGCACCAAATTGAAGGAGGTGGTCACATCCTTAGTCGTGGACGGCCGTTTGAACAGACCTTCACAACCATTGATGCGTTCCTTGATTCTGTGATGTTTAAACGCCCCAACAAGGCTTCAACCTGACGCGCAATAATTCGGTGCGTACCACTGCCATATTAGGTAATTTACAAATAGCAATTTGACTAAAAACAATCGTAATTTAGTGAATTCCTCAAGGAAACCGCGATTTGATGAATAATCTATTTCAAAGGACTTATCCCGTTTTACCTAAAGCTCAAAGCATTTCTGGATAAACAAGCGGTATGAATTTTGAGTTTATATTGAGGGTTTCCTAACTATTCTTTAGGGAATGAGTTTGTCGTTTTCCCAACTTAAAAGCAGATTTAGTTTGGATTTGGCCATTGTTGGCAACTCTTTTTGGTGGATTCATCTGGATTATTGCCCGCAAACGATTTATTGTTTCTAAAGCATCAACGCCAAAAATGGCGGGTTTTCAGGCGAATGATTTTCAAGCCAGGCCGCAACACCCATCTTCTCCAGCAATTTGACTGCCTTCTGCCAATAATCAGCCTGTTTTGCTTTATCCGTCGTCAAACCGCCCAGAGAAAATAGGCAGCCAGCCTCGTCAAACAAACGATGGTGCTGGCTTGCCAGCGACAAAGCCTTTTGTAAACGCCACTTCCGTTTATCGACCTTACCATATTGAGCTAGGTTGCGTAAAGCTATAATTTTCAAGCTGGGAAAACTCATATCTTCAGCCATTTTGTAGGCATTATTGGCTAACTGTCGGGCGCGTTCCCAATTCCCTAATCCGACATAGCACAAACTCAAATCAATTTGTACGCTGGCTATCAACTCTCGGCGGCTTTCTCCGACCACTCTCTCCAAACTTGTCTCCAATTCCTGGTACGCGGCTTCGTAATCCTGCAAATAAACGAGAATTGCTCCTCGGTTGAGACGGGCGCGGCTGGTTTCCCAAGTATGGCCATAACGTTGGGCCAGATCGAGGTGACGGTTGACATGGTTCAAGGCTTGCTGAAAACTGCCTTGTCCCAAATAGACAAGGGCTAAATTGCCTACGTCACTTATAAGCCGCCAGTGGGCATTAAACTGTTCACAAAAAGCGACACACTCTCTCATCTTTTGTTCAGCCAGATCGTACTGAGCCATGCTCCAGTAAACTAACCCCAAGTTGCCACGAGCGAAGACAGCCGCTGCCATATCCTCCACTTGCTCAAACAGACGGATAGCTGTTTGTAAAGCGTTTACAGCTGCCGGGTAATCGCCGCCAGCCCATAACATGGTAGCCTGTTCTACGAAGGTATCGCCAAGTTGATAGGGTGATATATGCAGCTTGTTTTCTGCCCGCTTCAACATACTGTGGGCAACGGCCGTTGCCTCCTCTTGTTTACCTTGCTGTCTGAGTATAAGCGCGTGGCTGCGATCGAGAGCCAGCATGGCGGCGTCAATATCGGCAGCGGCAGCTGTTGGACGGAGAACGGCCGTTTTCTTCAGTAAATGGGTTAATAATTCTCTCGATTCTTCAATCTGCCCCAACGCACTTAAAGAATTAACCAGTGCCGCACCAGCGATGCTAGCAGGCTGAACCATCCTCAGCGCTGTGGCTAATTGCAAGGCATGACGCCCCACCTCAACCGCTTCGTCACAGCGGTTACATGACCATAACAGATGTGCCTGATAAGCCAGAAGTTCCGCTTGCTGCCGCTGCCAAGCATAGCTGCTGGCGATACCGGCGCCAACTTGTAGCACTTCCTCCCATTTTTCCCAATATCCCCAACGCTCGGGCAAAGGATGCAAGGCCAAAATCAGATCTATGACGGGCCGCGCCAGTTGTGGCTGCTGCCACGCCTGTTTAATTATCGCGATAAGGCTGTCACCGTAAGGCTTAAGCCGAGCTGGTTTTTCCTGATGTTGACGCACGTAGGTAATTGTCCAACGCAAACGCTCGGCCAAATGTGACTGGAACTCGTTTGTCCACTGTCGTCTTTCATGAGGTGTTAAAGGCGGTGCATCAATCATCGCTGGGGTAAGGGGGAGTATCTGCATCTTCCCGCCATTGTAGCAGCACTTCCGTTTGTAAGAAGGTCGTGGTTAGGCGATGAAGACGATATCGAGGCGCTGTCAGACTCCCGGCAGTTTCCAATAAAGAGTAACGACGTAACTGGATAAGGGCATCATCAAAATCGGCCGTTGGCAAATTGCTCATCAGCTTCATCCAGGACACATCTTCGCCGTCAGGGGACACGAGTAGCATCGTTAACAATAAACGTCGAGCCGACGCCGATAATAAGCGCCAGGTGTGGCGATAAATGAAACTGTAGAGGCGCTCCGGCCCCTGGCGACGGGCCGATTTCAAGCCATCTAGTAGATGTTGGAGAGGAAATTCACCCAACTGCGCTGCCAGTAACTTTAGTGCCAAAGGCAGTCCCCCAAGTGCCTGATAGATAGATGCCATGATAGTTGGGGACAAGGTTATCGCTTTGCCATGCCGTGCTAATTCGCTTTCAATCAAGGCTTGACTGGCCCTTTCGGAAAGTTGGGGCAGCGGCAAAACGTGCACAAAACCGACATCACGCAGGCTGTGACGACTGGTCAGGAGAAAGCGGCTTAATCCGGCCAGCGGGAATAAAGCGGGCAGCAAGGCTTGGGTGTCGCTTAAGGTTTCTAAATTATCGATGACGATCAAGTGGGGCTGCGTCGATAGAATCGGTTTCAGGCCGTTTAATTTGTCATTGACGGGCAAACCGGCCAAATTTTCTTGACCCACCTGGTGGCACAAACGGGTAACGATATCTTCCAGCGAACGGGCAGGATTATCTATCTTTTCTAACTGCCATTGACTCGTGAGTCGCTCTTGCTTGGCGCTTAGCCACAGAATGCCTTGCCATGAATCATGTCCGGCTAATTGATAGGCGACGGTTTGGGCAACGGCAGTCTTCCCCGAACCCCCTAATCCCTCAATGCTGACAAAGCGCGGACCATCGGCTTTTGTCAGGCGTGTGACAACATCGCCAACAATCTCCTCCATGCCAAAGAGCCGGATAAAGTCTGGCGGCGGTATAAATCGCTGCAAACGCAGCCGACGGTATTGTTTTTGGGCAGCTTGTTCTTCCTGGCGGATTAAATGTGTCAACTGTTCCACACCCTGGTTGACATAACGGCGAAACTGACGCGTGCTGAGGGGAACGGCCGCTGCCAATTCGGCCACACTTAGCGCCATCGGCGATAGATAACGGAAGTAGAAGGCGCTCCAGCCGGTTAATGGTTTATGTTTTGATTGAAAGTCAGCTTGTAGAGCTGTTTTTACACTCTTGTCTGATTCTATGATTGGTTTTGACGAGATACCGGCCACATCTCTCTGTTGTTGTACTTGGTTTTCAACCAGCCCAGTTATAAAATCGCGCAACGTTTGCTCCTTCCCATCAGGCGAGCCGCCAATTTTGTTCAGAGCAGCCAGGTCATTAAGCGCCGAAGGTATTTGCTGACCATAGCGCCAGGCTGAAACTGTTTCTTCGATAACGGCCGTCGTAATCTCTTCCAACTTCACTTGATTCCCCAATTTTGCAATAAGGATGTCTCATTCCTGTCCGATCTATGGCTGAAATTTGTTTACTTGACCGCTACCTTAACAGTATACTGGCTGTGTCAGACTAATTCAACTATTTTGAACCAACCCGTTCCAGTATTTAGGGAGAACCAGCCTATATTGTTACCCAAAAACCATCTTTTCAGAAAATTTAACCGATTGATAATAATCCAGCTTTGTCAAGAATTGGCATGTAAGGAGAAAAACATGATGTTTGTAAGGCTGATAAGCAAATATAGCATGAACAGAATTCCGGAAGATCGGATGAGATTTAAAAACGATTTACCGAACCGTGGAAATATCTGGTACCTGAAATATGGATTGCTGTTAGCGATTCTTGTAATTCTATTCATTGGTTTTGTCTCTGTCTCATCAGTAAAAGGGATTGCTCAAACCGCAACGCTTAGCTCTGTTACCGGAACACCTATTTGTGGCACACCAATTTCTGTCAGCGGGGTAATTTCCGCAGATACAACTTGGACAACCGCCAATCTATACATCGTCGATGGAGATATAACGGTAAGCACAGGCAATACACTCACAATTCAGCCGGGTGTCGTTGTAAAATTTAAATTCAACACCGGGATTTATGTAGATGGTAAGCTCACTGCCGAAGGCACGGCAACAAATCCAGTCTATTTTACCGCCTGGAAAGACGACACACTTTGTGGCGATACGAACAATGATGGTACGGATTCAGTACCGAACACCGGGGATTGGGAATGGATTGAGTTTATAGAAGGTAGTGACCCCACCAGCAGCATCAGCCGGACTGTTGTCCGCTATGGTGGACGACATAAATTTTCGGTATCCGGACAACAATGGCGTGCTCCTATTCGCATCTTTAGCGTTACGCCTTCCTTTGAGCACATCACTTTTGAGCACAATTTCCGCAATGCGGTAGAAATCATCGGTGGTAACTGGGATGATGCTACGTTAGATGATCCCACCATTATTTATTGGTTGTATGGAGACCTTACAATACCCTCAGCCAAAACGTGGGTCTTGACCCCAGGTGTCAAAGTCAAGATTGCCGATAACAGTGGTATTTATGTTGACGGTAAATTCATCGCTGACGGTACTGAAATTGAGCCTATTTATTTCACTGATGATGATGACGACATGCTGTGTGGACAAGGGGCGGCTGGTGAAAATATCTGCGATACCAATAACAACGGCACGGACTCTGTTCCAGAAATGGGCAGTTGGGAATGGATCGAGTTTCGAGAAGGAAGCGAGCCTACCAGCAGCATCAGCCGGGCTGTTGTCCGCTACGGTGGACGACATAAATTTTCGGTCTCCGGACAACAATGGCGTGCTCCTATTCGCATCTTCAGCATCACGCCCTCCTTTGAGCACATCACTTTTGAGGATAATTACCGCAACGCGGTAGAAGTCATTGGCGGCAGTTGGGATGACGCTACACTGGATGATCCCACCATTATCTATTGGCTGCGCGGAAACTTGACAGTACCCGCAGCCAAAACACTGACCCTGACTCCAGGTGCCAAGTTCAAAGTTGATTACAATAGCGGTATTTACGTTGATGGTAAATTCGTTGCTGACGGTACTGAAACAGACCCTATTTACTTCACCGATAACGACGATGACACCCTCTGTGGCCAAGGTGCAGCCGGTGAAGATATCTGCGATACCAATAACAATGGCACGGATTCTGTTCCAGGAACTGGCAATTGGGATTGGATTGAGTTCAGAGAAGAAAGTGACCCCACCAGCAGCATCAGTCGGACTGTAATTCGCTTTGGCGGCGGTAACCGGGCGCCAATCCGAATCGCAAACGTCACACCGAGTTTTACTAACATTACCTTTACGGAAAACAATCGAAATGCTGTCGAGCTCATCGCTGGCAACTGGAGAAATACAACCTTGGCTAGCACTGGGGTCATTTATTGGTTGAACGGAGACCTGACTGTGCTGGCTGGCAATACGATGAACATTGATCCTGGAACCAAAATTAAAATGGCTGGTTCTGGTGACATTCTTATCAAAGGCAAACTTGTGGCCAGTGGGAGCGCGGACATCCCCATCTATTTCACGTCAGAAAGGGATGATGGCATCTGCGCACCGGGATTTGGTGGTGACAATATTTGTGACACGAACAATGACGGTACGGATACAGTCCCTGCCTCTGGAAATTGGGGCTATCTTCAGTTCAATGCCGACAGCGACGAGAGTTCGTTATTAAATTATGCATATGTGCGTTATGGGGCTGGCGTACGTTTAGAAGGCGTATCTCCATTCATCACCAACAGCGCACTTACCTTCAACAGCATAGGCTTGACAGTTAGAAGTGATGCCACACCAACCCTGACTTGTAATGACATTTTCAGCAATGAATCTTATGGCATTCACAATGACACGCCGGACACAGTGGTCACGGCCGAAAATCAATGGTGGGGCAACGTATCAGGCCCAACCCATCCCTCTAATCCCAATGGCATAGGCGACAAAGTAACCGATGGCATCGATTTTACGCCATGGGCCACCAACACTTGCGTAACTGTCCTGCCACCAGAAGCAAACTTTTCTGCCCGCGTTACGCATGGCCCACCCCCTTTTACTGTTGAGTTCATGAACCTGTCTACCGGGAACTATACAACAAGCTTGTGGGATTTTGGGGATGGAACGACTTCAAATGAAGAAAATCCAACTCACACTTATGCCAATATTGGCACTTATACCGTGAGTCTGACGGTAACTGGAACTGATGCTAATGACACGATGACTAAAGAGGACTATATCAGCGTCAAGTATTATTCTTATTTACCAATGGTACTCAAACCATGAATCATTGCTTCTTTCGTTCTTATAGCGACATCTAATCATATCTGCCTTCAAACCAGCGCAGGGCATTATGGAGGAATCTCGTCAGTACATGCCGCTCACGGTGTTCTTTAGCAGTTGCCAACGTAGTGGCAACAAACGAGCTTAAATTCGAGTAATTCGTAGTAAAAAGTCGTATACAAAAAACAAGAACCGTATTGATAAGGCACTACATCTTTTGTCAGATTACTCTGACAAAAAAGACGTAAACACAGATTGGATGAACACGGATAAAACAATAAACATCTGTGTTTTTCCTATCCGTGTTCACAAAATTTGTTCGCTTCGTTTTTCATCATATCGACAACTTTTTGCCGTTGTTGGCGTGTTAGCGTCTATCCATTCTTTAAGGGATCAGTGATTGGGGGGCGAAGAATTGATCGACGCAGGGGTCATAATCTGCGCCTAGAATGACCTGATAATCATAATCACTGTCAGTTTCTTCGTCGAGGATAATTTCGGACTGCCGCACACCGACGACCCAATGAATCAACCAATCGTATGAGCCTTTGAAATTGGGTGCGTAATAGGTCAGTGAGGTTTCTTCCTGAATGGGCACATAAGCCCCTTCAACCGGCACAAACCCATACCAGGCCAGGTTTTCAGCAGCCAGTTGGGTCAAATCACGATTACCGGTGGCATTGACGATTTCCACGGTGATCGGCGCACGCGTGGCTTTGTTCAGTGCCGGTGGCAAGAATAAACGCTGCAAGGTTTCGCCCATCTCATTAGGACCTTCCCAAATAGGAAGCTGCACTTGTGCATTTGTCTCCGGCACAATCCAGGATTCTGTTTTGCCAAAAACATAGAGATTTTGCACGCCATTTTCGCGAATACCAGGCGCGAGAGAAGCGATTTGTAAGAGACGGCCGATATCCATATCGGTATCAACTGTATCCTGGAAGGCGCTCCATAAAGCCGGCACTTGTGCCGCTAAACCTAAATCTACACCCTGGTTGAGCATCGCACGCAGTAGTTGTTGTTGGCGACGGCCGCGATCAAAGTCATTTGACATAAGGCGGGAACGCGCATACCATAAGGCTGTTTCACCATCCATTTGATAGATGCCGGGTTCAAGTTCTTCCACATACCAATTTTCGACTACTTCAGGGTCTAATTCGGGTGATTTGATCTTCCAATCCTTAAAATGGCAGCTTACTGCCAATTCGACGCCATCCATCGCATCAACAATATCAGTAAAACCTTCAAAATCAACGCGGGCGTAATAATGGATCGGGATGCCAAAATTATACAAAATAGTTTGTTTGAGCAGTTCAACACCGCCGAGTGTAATGGCTGCATTCAAGCGGTTCATGGTGCCACCGGGAACGTAGACATAGAGGTCGCGAGGTAAAGAGACCATAGCCGCTGTGGGACCATCGCGGTTGATCGACACAATGATCATGGTGTCGGTGCGTTTGATGCTGCTGTTGTCGCCAACGGGTGCATCACTGCCTAGAAGCAGGATGTTGGTTGTGCCACTGGGCACATTGAAGGGAGGCACGGCCGTTGGCACGGCCGTTGCAGGGGTCGCGACACCTTCGCGCACAGGTTGCGGTTCAGTAATTTGTAAATTAGGGGCAAACTGCCTGGCACTTGTAGGCGTTGCAGTTGGTTCAATAGTCGCTGTAGAGGTTGAAGCGGGCGTGGGTGTCGCTGGCGGCTTTACAGTGCCTGCGGGCGACGTTGCCGTACTTGTCGGCGCTGCGGTTGGCTCTGCATTCTGCGAGCTTTCTTCCGGCTCGCTCGTTTCCGTAATCTCAGCAGATTCTTCAGCGGCTTTAGTTGTTTCAGAATTTGCTACTTCATTAATCTCAGTGGGGAATGGGGTCGGTTCTATGGAAGCTTGACAACCAACGACAAAAATAACAACCAAAATGGTCATCAACAACAAAGCTCGCTTCCCAAAAATATTATAGTTTTTCACCAAACTTATGCTCCTGTCGCATAAATGTCCAATAACCAAAAATGAAGATGACAACGGCCGTTACAAAAGTGCGCAGCAAATAAGCCGGATCCATACCAACGGGACCGCTGCTGTTGGTCGTGCCCCATAAGACCGTACGATAACCGTCAATGATCGATGCCATTGGATTAATCCAACGCATAACTTGGGCAGGACTAAAGGTCACGCCCATGACTTCTGCTGATTGCGCCAATGAATCCAATGAGTAAAACACAGGCGTTAAAAAAAACCAGGCCAACATCACCACTTCCATCACCATAAACACGTCACGATAAAATACCGCAATGGAGCCTAATAGGAGGACTAATCCCAAAGTAAAAATGACTTGTGTCAACAAAATTGCCGGTACCCACAAGGCATGGATGGTTAAACCAAGGTTGAAGGCGTATAAAAACACGACCAGCATGATAAAAGCAAAAAAGAAGTTGACCAGGTTCGAAAGTACCGCAGACGTTGGCAGCAGTTCACGCGGAAAAAAAACTTTCTTAATCAAGGATCCATTGCTAATTACTGACCGCGCTCCTTGATTCATCGAGGCATTAAAAAAGTTCCAGGGAATCAAACCAACCAAAATAAAAACTGGATATGCGCGAATATCAGCGCCGCGCATGACGGTAAAGACAACGGTAAAAACCAACATCAATCCCAATGGATTCAGCAAGCTCCATAATATTCCCAAGACAGAATTCTTGTAACGGCCTTTAATATCGCGCAGGATCAGATTGCGCAGCAGGTAACGGTATTTTGCCAAAACACTGAATTTGAAGTGCCATTTTTCATTGGAGCCGTCCGCATCGTAAAAATAGATGGGTTTTTCTTCAGTTAGTTCGTTTGCTTTTGTAGTCATATTTTCTAGGCTAATTAGCCAGTTAGCTGGCCGGCCATTCAGCTATTAATCGCTCGAAATTATAGCTGATTCATTTAAGACGGCTATTTAAGGTGGTGGAAATTATGATTTGCTCACATGGTGCGCTGTTTGAAGGGATACGGCCGTTGCAAGGCAACCACTTTTTGAGCAGGCACACGTTTAGCACACATAACCCATAATTTTCGCAAAGCAGCGCAGCGCCCACGCAAAGCCGCCAAACTGCGCGTCTGCCAAAAACTTTTTAAGATGGCAGCGGCATCGTACACAATAATCAATGGCAATGCCCAAATAAAGGCAGGCCAGGCATAATTTTTGACTATTGTCCACATTTTATTGCGCCCTAACATCGTCGTTTTGAAAGCTGGTACGCTGACGGCCGTTGCCGAATGCCAATGGTGAACGCGGGCTTTGGGTGCATATAAACAAGTCCAACCGGCTCGCTGTCCACGCCAGGCGAGGTCAACATCTTCATAATAGCAAAAAAAATCTGCATCAAAGAGGCTAATGTCGTCTAACATATCTCGCCTGTACAACGCAGCAGCACCAGATGGACCAAAAACTTCACAGAGTTGATTGGCTGTCGCTACGGGCTGTTGCCACCCACGGTTCCAGGCGATACCAGCCCAATCAACTTCGATACCGGCCGAATCGAGTAAATCTGGCTGCTGCCAACGTACGATTTGTGCAGCGACCATACCGGTTTTCGGAAGGCTGGAGGTTTCAACGGCCGTTACCATTTCCGCCAAAAATTCTGCATCCAGACGCGTATCATTGTTAAGTGTCACAATATATGGGCCGGATGAGGCTTGAATGCCACAATTATTACCGACGGCAAAGCCCAAATTTTCTGCTTGTGGCAGCACTCTAACCTGCGGCCATTCTTTTTTTAACCAATCGATCGATCCATCAGTAGAGCCATTATCAACTACAACCACCTCAAAATCCCGAAATGTTTGTGCCGCAAGGGTCGGCAAACAGGTTTCCAACCAGTCACGGCCGTTCCAATTCACAATAATAACCGAGACCAATGGTATTGAATCCTGCTGCATTAGAATGAATACTTCCCAAGGATCAGCGTACAATCAAAGGTACTTCGCTGCAACGATAAGATGTATTGAACCCATCATTGCTCTCAATACATATGTAATAAGTCCCCCCGGCTACACCGCTTGTGTTCCATTCAATACAATTATCTGTCCCACAGCTAAGCGGTGGCTGACCATTTTGCTGCCCACGGATCAGCGGCAAAAATACCTTGTACTGCTGATTGAATGCCAATGCGGCTGAATGGGTTGTGAATGGTGTGATGGGAAAACGGCCGTTGTCAGGGTTGGTATCACTATCATAAAAAAAGTTCAAACTCACATTTTGATTTTCAGAAAGTGTATACTCAATCGGAAAAACAGCGCCAGCATTGACCTCATCCATTGCAGTTAGCTTAATCCAATCAATTCGAAAATCACGCGGTAATAAACTAGTATGTAATTCAACCGGATCAAAGCGCAAACGATTGGGGGTTGAATTCCGCCAGGTTCGCTGCACAGAAATAGCTTCATCGACAACATCATCTGCCCACAAATCAACCTTATATGTGTTCCAGCCCTCCAAAATAATTATATCCCGGCTCATCATGGTCAACTCAGTGGTTACACCACCTTGGTCCTGCCACCATCCAAAACGAGTGACCCAACCTTGACTGACATCTTGTGTACCATCCAAATGGGTGCGAAAAGAAAGATAACGATATTTATCAGTATCAATATTTCGATCAGGGGCGGTCATATGTCCCATAATGAGGCGTGCATCTGTGTATTGTCCCCCAGTTGAACATGGCAAAATCGTTGTTTTATAAATGCTTGCAGTAAAGGTTTCATTGGTAACGCAAGTTTCCCATGCATATGGCAGCACATCGTTCAAGTCACTCGGATTATTCATATCCCAAGCATTGCCAAGTACAGAGGCAGCATATTCTTCACCGCTGGTTTTGCTGGGTCGGGTAATAGTTGTCTGCGGTGGTGCGTTGATAATTAACGGACTGCTGCTCCATACGGTGCCACTGTTATTTTTGACAGCGATATGATAGGTACCAGCAGGCAAAACGCCTGTTTGGAAAACAAAACTGCCACCATTGGCACTTTGATTTGAGGCAATCAGAATATCGTCATCCTCACCTAAGGTTTGATTGTTGGGGCTGGCATATAGGGAAACAGCACCGCCTGACCCGTCGTTATTCCATTGGATGGTATACGGCCGTATCGATCGTGGATCCGCAGCGGTTAATCGCACCCAATCTAGCTTAACCGTACTGCCCGCCGCACCTGTCCCCGCAAAGGGTTTCATGGCCAACTCGCGAATAATGCCCGACCATGGCTTTTGACCCTGCTGAATACCAATTGTCTTCAAATCCAAAACATACGTGTACCAGCCAGATGGTTGGTTGATACAAGGATCCGGTGGTACGAGAAACCCATTCGAAATACCCTGTGATGCAGCCGAATATGAATCATCTGCAAACCACATAATCAAACCAGAATTACAATTGGTATTATTGGAATACATGCGGAAAGTCAAATAACGATAATAATCGGCATTGATAGGATAATTATAGCCAATTTTACCCACGCGCATGGCTGCATTATTACGCGAACCAGCGGTCAACAAGGTGATCCGATCACCGCCTTGACCGTTCGTCATTTGCCCCGAATAAATGCCATTGGCAAATGTGCTGTTGGCAATCTGGCTGTCACTGCGGTAATAGGCTAAATCTGAAGCCTCATTCATATCCCAGGGATCACCAAATTTTGTGGTGGCAAATTCATCAATTTCAGGTAAGACGCTGCCAGTTGGCGAAGAAATAATCTCTAAACTTATGGGATCAATCGATGATTTGGCTTGCGAACGGCCGTTTATGCCCCCAACCAATAAAACAAATACAAAAACAAACAAAATCTTAGATAAAAATGAACTGCTTTTATCTACCATCATAATACGTTTCCTCACTAT
>JAGRDI010000107.1:0-8359 GCA_020432765.1 Anaerolineales bacterium
ACGGCCTAATGTGCCGATGGAATTTTTATCACGTGAAGAGATTCGTCTTACGCGCCAGCAGCTCAATAACTGGAAATTGGTCCCTAATCAAGGAACTGGCAACAAATTGCTGTTTTTAAATGTAGATAGCAGCATCATGCAGCATAACGATTGGGCTGTATGGCTAGACTCCTTCGCTAATTTAGGCTTTAGTGGCATCATCGCGCCTACCATTGCGCCCGAACTCAAATATACGGCCGACTTTCTGCAATCTTTCTTCACTGATTTAATGGTTGCCGGTTTAGATGTCGGCACGGCCCTTTTACAGGCACGTCAACAAACTTGGGAAGATGAATTTAATCCGATTGGCCTCTATTATGCTTATTACGGCCGTTCCGATTTACGGCTAAACCCCCAACCACAAAATTGATCAATGGAGATATTCACATGGCGTTATTATCTGATGTGTCCAGCGAAAATGTTGATTATTTAGATTTCACACCCTATGCTCTTTCATTCAAAGACCTGATCTTGAATGAAGATCTGCAAACCCCCTTGACCATTGGCATCTTTGGTAGTTGGGGCACCGGCAAATCCTCCTTGATGCGGCTGATCGAAGAACACCTTAAACAAGCCGAACTGCGCGAGGAAAGCGAACGCCTCACACATCCCATCTGGTTTAATGCGTGGCGCTACAGCAAAGAAGACTCTCTTTGGCGTGCTTTATTAGCACGTGTCGTGAGCAGCATCCGCAGCCTTGACAACCCCACAGACCCTGAAAAAAGGAAACAACGTGACGATAAACTAGACGCACTCATCAACAAACTATACCAAACAATGGCGCCTTCAGAGTTAGGTTCGCTCTCTATTGAAATGACCGACATCGTCAATCCGCGCGGCAGCAACGGCGCACAAATGACACTTTCTCTGCAACAAGGATTAGAACTCATCGAAAATGTGTATCAAGCGGTGACTAAAACACAAACCACTGCACCACCTGCCGGCCCTGGAAACACAGACCCGCTGTCTATGGATGAAGAGCAATTGGCTTCTTTGCTCAATCTGCAAAAACAAGTTCGTCAAACAGCTGCTTTGCTTACAGGGAAGCGCATTGAATTCATCGAACAATTCCAAGAAGAGTTTGAAAAGTTAATGCAAGAATACGTTGTCGATTATGGTTACTTGGTGATCTTTGTTGATGATCTCGATCGCTGTTTACCGGAAAAAGCAGTCGAGATTTTAGAAGCAATGAAATTGTTCCTTGACGTTGAAGGTTGCATATTTGTCTTGGCAATTGATCAGGATGTGGTTGAGCGCGGCATTCAGATTAGATATGGAGAAATGGGCAAAAAAACAATCGATAATGATCGCAATCGCATAGACGGCCGTCGCTACCTCGAAAAAATCATCCAGATACCTTTTGTACTGCCCCCCATTAGCCGTAAAACCATGGGCGAATTTATTTTTGCCGTCGCACCCAATCTGCCAGAAGCGTGTGGTGAGGTGCTTGTGCAAGGGCTTGTGCCTAATCCACGACATGTCAAGCGTGCCATCAACATCTACACCTTGCTCGAACGCCTGGCACAAAACAAGCCTCTCATAACCGATGTGATTAAACCAGTACGTTTAGCAAAAATTGTTGTCCTACAACAGCGCTTTGCCGAACTGTATGAAACATTACGCAAAGAACCAGAACGCTTGAAAATGTGGGAAGAAAATTTTCGCAGCTTCCTTAACAAATGGCCGCGCTCTAACGACACCACACAAACCAATGTGGATTTTACAAATAAATTCGAGCATGATTTACCAGCATTGTTCAATTTCTCCCAAAAATATCCAGAAGAGTTTGTTGCCCTTAAAACGTTGTTAACCATGCATTCCATTAGCGAACCAGATGTGAACTTTAGCGATCTGGCTGCGACGGATATCTACACCTATCTCTATTTGGCCAGTACAGTTGAAGACAGCGAAAGTCAGCCCGTGGAATCAAAAATGGAGCCACCTGCAGAAAAAGAGTCTGGATTCATTGACACAACAGACACGCCGGCCAAGGATGACTATTATGCAATTTACTCTGGTTTAGAAACAGGGCGTAAAAGTTTTATTACCAATTCGATCGTACAAAAGAAATTGGTGGAGGTTTTTACTAACTCCGGCACCGGCGCGATCGACGCATCCACTGGGGCAGGATTGCTACAGGCATTAGCAGAGGCCGGCAGCGATCTCTACTACCAACTATATTCTGAAGATAAAAAACGAGCTGAATTTGAACAACATGCAGGCGAAATCAAACGGCTGCGAATTGATAATTCTATTGGGGAAGATATGCTTCCCTGGGAGCTTGTGTATGCGGACCCCTTACAATCACGCCGCTTAACAAAGGGCGCAGCGCCGGTTGATGGCGTTGCAAGCAGTTTCAATTCATTTTGGGGTGGACATTATGTTATAGAACGGCCGTATGCCCTTGAAATCGATACGGCCGTTACTTTACCTGATCCCCCCGCCATTCATTATATGCTTGACCCTGAAACACCAACCAACAAGCGTATCAACGCTTATATGCAAGCAACACCATCCACCAGACAACTGCATAACACAGATAATCTACGCGACAGTATCAAAAACCAGGAAGCCCAGATTTATGTCATTCATGGTCATAGCGGCATCGACAGCGTCAGAACCTGGATCAGTCTTGGGTCAAAAGATTTAGACGACGCAGTCAATCTCTCTGAACTACGTAAGGTGGTTACAAATGCCTTTATCATTGACGAATTAAGAATACTTTGTAAAGAACTGGACATTAATTATGATGATCTACCTGGCAAACTCAAAAAGGATAAAGTGCGCGAACTAATCCTATTTGTTCGACGACGCAACCAGCTAGATTCGCTGCTGCAGCTCATAAAAAATGAAAGACCAGATATTTCAATGGATTTCCTGTCTCGCGAAGAAATCCATCTGACTCGTGAGCTGATGAGTAGTTGGAATTTGTCTGCAATGGCAGGACAGGCACTGCTTTTTTTGGATGTAGACAGCAGTATTGTCCAGCATAACGATTGGGCAGCCTGGTTAAATGATTTTATTAATTTAGGCTTTGGCGGCATTATCGCTCCGGTTGTGGCACCTGTTTTACACCATTCTGCCAGTTATTTGGAGCGGTTCTTGAAACTGTATTTAAGCGGCAGCGAGGTAGGAACGGCCGTACTACAAGCACGTCAACAATTGTGGGCAACAGAAAACAATCCAATCGGCCTCTATTATGCTCACTACGGGCCACCCGACTTACATCTTGCCATACCTTAGGACTTGCTCGTTTTTAACTTTGGCCATTGGTAAACGAGCAAACCTTAGGCAGCAACTTGGGTTAATTCATATCAAACGCGGAATCGCAGTTTATTTGATGCATTATTGGACGTCAAACCGTTGGTCATACGCACTCAAGAACTTTGTGAACCGTGCATGTGCATAAGGAATAAAGGGGATTTTTTGAATCGGCTCTAATGCAAGTGGCAGGGCTGCCATTGCGTACATATAATCTGACAGCATCAACATATCATGGGTGTCCTGCAGCAATTGCAGAAATTCTTGATGCCGGTCAGCCTCAGATTCAAAATCATGATTGTCCAAATAAAAATCGATCAACATCCCAATCTCATGATCTGAAAAAGCCGGTTCGGCTATGCGAAAGTGTGGATAATCCGGCAGTTTGTGCTGCATCACTGTTTCAGCAAACAAGTTTGAAAAGTCAAACGCCTTGTGATTGCGGCATGAAAACTCGAAATCCAGCAGTTTGATGTCGCCATTGGTCAACTGCATAATATTGCCATGATAGGTGTCATTGTGGCAGAAAACCGGTTCACCTTGCGGCAAACAACGCAAGACCTTAGCCAGCGTTTGTGTTGCATAAATTTCACGCAGCTTTTCACACAGGATTTGTTCGTTAGGCGGGAAATCAGTGACTCTCTCTTCTAAAACATAACGCGCTTCCTGCCCCCATTGGGCAAACAAAAGTTCAAAAAAGGTACCTCCAGGTAAATTTGGTGGCGTCAGTTGATGGAATTGATAAAGTTGATCGGCAATCTTGCGCAGGTTTTCCGGATCAAATAAATCGGTGGCATTGAGTGTACGGCCGTCATAAAACGCTTCAATACGGCAGGTCTGATCATAATGATAACAATGTGCGGCAATGTGATTTTCGCCCAAAAGCAAAAAAACTTGTTTTTCAGTCTCAAAATCTAAAATTGCGTTTTCTTTGCCTTCCAGACGCCGGTATAAGATCGCTTGTGGCTCGACCTGTTTATCTGTTCTGATGCCCATCGTGAAAGACGAAAACCCTTTGGGATCATCAAAACTGAAATCATCTGGAGACAACGCGCCCCATTCTGGAAATATTTGCTGACATTGTTGAAAAATTTGATCTAGCATTGAACCTCTTCAGATTTGTTTTGCAAATTAATTGGTACCAGTGTAGGATTGTTACAAATCCTTTACCTATAGACACGATACTTTGATCTCATTACACCTCACCTGTAGGTTTCAATCGGCTATCAAATTTAACCTGATTTGAAGGAAACAAGCTGATTTTCTGGCTGGCTTGTTTATGGAATTTTTATCGATGTGTTAATCAAAATTTATGGTGAGCGGAATAGTGGCACCCGCTATCTACAGAAGCTTATCAAAAGTAATTTAGATGTCAATTTGCTGCGTGGTGTCGCCCCGCCAAAGATTGTGAGGCTCATCGCCGAGGGGCAAAAAATCAGTAAAGAGGCAGCGCGAGGTATTTATTTCGCAAAAACTTTCGACCATTTTTTGGGTTGGAAACATGCTCAAGCTAAATCGGTATCTCAATTGCAAAAGTTTGCTATTTGCAAACAAAATATCACTTTCGTTAGCATTACAAAAAATCCTTATGCCTGGCTTTTGTCATTGTACAAACGGCCGTATCATCAAAGTTGGCGACGTTCACTCGATTTTGAAACATTTCTAACCACTCCTTGGCCTACACTACCTCGCGAAAATGCAGACCCGATAATAAGCAACCCGGTAGCGCTGTGGAATCATAAAAACCGTTCATACACTAGATTGAAAAATGGATTGAAAGCGCTAAATTTAACGTATGAAGCCGTGCTGAAAGATCCATTCAAGACCTTGGAAGACATTTGCAACATATCTGGGTGCAAGCAGCTGAATAATACATTCGTAAAAATTGATCGTTTATCTAGCAAACAAAATCAAGGTTTTGATTTTTTTCAGCAATATTATTTGCGTGAACAATGGCGGAAATCCCTCTCACAAACTGCTATCGCAATAATCAACGAGAGCCTGGATGAACAGCTTCTAGATCACTTTGGGTATCGTAAACTATCTTTTTAGAAGATTAAGAATGATTCTTTCTCACAAGTATAAATTTATTTTTATCAAGACCAGCAAAACTGCAGGAACCAGCATTGAAATTGCTTTATCCAAATTCTGTGATGATGCAGATATTATCACACCCATCTCTCCAGCTGATGAAAAATTGCGCAAGCGTCTAGGTTATCGTGGCCCCCAAAACTATACTTTTCCAATCCCCGAAGCGTTACTGCCTTTGCCGGCAGCTAGCAGGCCATGTACTAAGTTCAATAATCATAGTAGTGCACAACAAATTAGGCGCTGCGTTGGCGATATCATTTGGAATAGTTATTATAAGTTTGCTTTTGAAAGAAATCCTTGGGATCGCTTTCTTTCATTTTATTATTGGAGATGCAGACGAAATCCGCGTCTTACAATTTCTGAACTGATAGCAAATAACGGGCTTAAGCGGCTAAAAAAGTTTGGCAGCCAACTTTATACGATAAGCGGTTCCATTGCTTTGAACAAAATTTGCCTTTATGAAGATCTCACAAATGAACTTGAGGACATCCGGCGTTTTTTGGGTTTACCGGAAGTAATTGATCTGCCATTCGCCAAATCAACTTATCGTAAAGAGAAACAACATTATCATGACGTTTTAACCGCAGAACAAATACAACAAATTGGCTTGTTTTTTCAAGATGAAATTGAACAATTCGGCTATGAAATTTAGCTAAAATTGGGCTTACATTTAGATGGGTTTTAGGTGATATAAATAGGAGATGCACATGAATTATCCACAGAAGGTCACACATGTACACACGGATATGGTTGATGGAACCCTTGTGGTTTATGATCTGATTCAGGAAGAGGTTTTTAGATTAAACGAAACGGCCGTTCTTATATGGACAAATTGTGACGGCCGTACAAGTACCGAAGCGCTTTCAAATTTATTGCAAGATAAATATGAATTGCCAAACAATGTCGCTGATGAAGTGTTATGGCTAACATTAGATTACCTGGAAAAAATCGCCCTCCTTCAAGACCCAATTGTTGGTGACCGGCACGTCTACTCCCGCCGCCAAGTGTTAAAAATGTTATCAATGGTGGGCATTACACTTGCCTTAGTGCCAACAATATCATCCAATGTACAAGCCGCTCCTTTTAGCACCTCCACTACTGTCTTAGGAACTACCCCTAACACAACACTCCCCACAACATCAACAACCACCACAACCACCACACAGCCCACGACAACAACCACAACTACAACCACCACAACCACATCAATACCAACAGCTATTGAGTTCAATGATTTAGGTGTTGAAGAAACTGGGTCTCGAACTGGTATTTTGGCGGCCACCATAGGCTTAGGGCTGCTTACCTGGCAACGATTAACAAACCGTTGGCCATTTACATCAAAATCTGCAAGCGATAAATTAGATGATTAACCTCTTCTGGTAATAATTACTCGTATTTTGATCAAAGTAATTATCACCTTGTAACCCGACAAACTAAAAGGTCTCATTGTGCTTTCTGTAGTTATTCCCTACCGGAATGAAGAATATCTAGGATTTACCGTACGCCGGCTTCATGAAACAATCAACATACCCTGTGAAATCATTACAATTGATGATGGATCAGAGCAGCCGGTAAACATCCCACCAGGAACAACCAACATTCGTTTTAATCAACCAATTGGCGCACAATTTGCCCGCCATACCGGAATAGAGCGAGCCAAATATGAAACAGTCCTGGTCATTGATGCACATATGAATTTTACAGATGATGATTGGGCAAAAAAATTGGTGAATTACAGCCAAGAAAACCCAACCCACATTGGCTGTACGATAATGCGTGGTTTGGCTCCGGGACGTATGGCAATGAAAGATGCGCTCGGTCGCTACTATGGAGCCCACATCATTCCTTTTGAAGAAAGTCTGGAAGATTTAAGCATGCATCATGTTCAGACTCGCCGCATTTTGGTGGACAAATGGAACGTAACCAAAACATGCGGTGAGGTTGGTTGTGTGTTAGGCGGTGCCTATTTTCTTAACCGCAGTTGGTATCTAGAAACATTATTGGCTCCCTGGGAGGAACTACGAGGATGGGGATATTTGGAGGCCAATATCTCAATTCCCAATTACCTGCTTGGCGGCAAAAATGTTTGTTTGGATATTGAAGTTGGGCACATGTTTCGTCAGGTCACGCCATTCCAAACAAAGGTTGCCAATATACTCTATAACGAGCTTTTGTTAGCTTATGTCGTTATTCCAGACAAAAAAGAGCGTGAAGCATTAATCGACCGTTTGCAACTTCCAGATGATGAAATCACACGAGATGTATTCAGAATGTTAGACCAATCAATTGCAAAGTGGTATAGACGCTATTTGGTCGATAAAGGGCAACACACCTGGACAGACTATAAAGCTGAATGGATGAATCCAGATAGGGTTTATTGATTGTTGCCGGATGATTTACTTCCAAGATAAAGACGATGATATTCCAGCGAGAAAAAATAGCCATTTTTCATCCAGGTAAATGTGGGGGGACAACTATTGAGCACTTGTTTCTACAAGAACTTCGCCAAACAACTTTGTCCCGTCTCTTGAAACAGCCTTGTTTTAGTCAAAAAAACAATAAAGATCTAACACCTGAATATCTGCAAAAAAGAATTCAAATCATGGTTGGATTCATTCACAAAATGTATGCTGTCAATGGTATTTTCAATATCTATTTGCAACATGCAGACATTGCGGCAACGCTGCGATTACATGATAAATTGACGATTGATAATCTTTTCAAAATAACTTTTGTGCGTAATCCGTTTCCACGAATCCTTTCTGCTTATTATTACAATATGTGGGATCGAAAATTAAGTTTTCGTCAATTTGTGCTGGATATATTGCCCCAAAAACAGCCTATCAACTCTGGGTATACACGCAACCACTTCGGCAATTTACATCACTACACCCATCTTAACGGCCGTTTATATGTAGATTTTGTAGGAAAACTAGAGAATATTGCGGCTGATGTTGCTTCCCTTAAT
>JAGRDI010000107.1:8465-9892 GCA_020432765.1 Anaerolineales bacterium
AGCAAATGGTTACGACAATGAATAAAATCTATGCCCATGATCTTGACCTGTTTGACTATCAATTTGAACGTAAAATGGACTATAAACCACAGCCATTTGTAGTGAAAACAGAATCAATACCCACTGAAAACATCAATGGGCACAAGGCTTTCATGGCTGCATTTCGTAAACTATTTAGTATAGACCAAGCGTAAACTTTGCTTTTCTACGTTCATCCCTGCTGTACTTGAATTTTAAGACCACTACCAGTACTAAATAATACGACACGTTCGTCTGAGTGAATCCATTTTTGATCAGTAAGTATTTGCAATGCAGCTAAGGTTGCCGCAGATTCCAGGGAGACAAACATGCCTTCTGTATATGCCCATTCTTTGTGGGCACGCATTATATGTTCGTCTGACACAGCAACGGCCGTACCGCCACTTTCGCGTAAAGCCTGCAACATCAGCCTGCCACCAACCGCAACTGGAACACGCAATCCACCAGCCTGTGTTGCTGCATTTTCCCACGGGGCGGTGGCTTCGGCACCAGCATGAAACGCCTTGATTACTGGCGCACAACCGGACGCTTGCACAGCCACCATACGCGGCCGCTGGTCGTCAATCCAGCCCAACTGTCCCATTTCCGCAAACGCCTTCCACATGCCAATCAGACCCGTACCTCCGCCAGTCGGGTAAATAATCACATCCGGCAGCCGCCAATTAAAAGCAGCCGCCAGTTCATAGCCCATGATTTTTTTGCCTTCTAACCGGTAGGGTTCTTTCAAAGTAGACACATCAAACCAGCCACCAACGGCCGCACCTTGTGCCGCTTCACGACCTGCATCATTAATCAGACCATTGACAAGATGCAAATCGCCACCCGCCATTTGCACTTCTACAGCATTGATTGTGGGTGCATCATTGGGCATATACACATGGGCTTTGACTCCCGCACGAGCAGCATAAGCAGCCAAAGCACCACCTGCATTGCCGGCGGTAGGAATCACAAACTCGTCCACTCCCAATTCCAATGCACGACTAACCGCTGCCGACAGCCCCATGGCTTTAAAGCTTCCGGTTGGGTTTTGACCTTCATCTTTGACAAAAAGTTGTTTGAGGTTTAGGTGTTGGCCAAGGCGTGGCAGTGGCAAAACCGGCTTGCCGCCTTCCCCCAAAGTAGTGATGAAACGCGGATCACGCACAGGCAGTAATTCACGATAACGCCACATGTTAGACGGCCGTTGCCACAAAGCATCACGATCGATTTCAGCACGCGCTTTTGCCAAATCATAACGTGCCAACAAAGGTAAACCTGCATCACTTACGCGAATTAGTTGATCAGCAGCATATTGTTTATGGGTTAAGGAACATTCGAGATGAGTTAAATAATTCATAATTTTATAGGGACAGGCTTTGATAATCCATTGGAGTCTGGCGAATTCTAGA
>JAGRDI010000107.1:9989-21188 GCA_020432765.1 Anaerolineales bacterium
TCCAGTAATCCAGTACAAAACAAATCAGCTAATTACGAGCTGAACATTTGGATATTTCTATGGAAGTGATGCCGGGGGAATTATTTGGTAGACACCCAGAACGCGTTGAATTAGCGTGAATTATCAATTTTCTCCAGATGTTCTTGAATTCATATGATTATTATGCGGGGAATAGCCCAGTGCGTCAAGTAATCAGAAACTGGCTTTTTTCCATAAACGCTGCGCATTTGCATGCAGTCGTGCGTGCATTGCCTCTAGATCGGCTTTCAAAACTATACCGTTTTTAACCAGCCAATTTCCAGCAACCATCACAGCATTCACGTGCGATTGATTGCGCCACAAAACAAGCTGGTCATATAAATTGTGGGCGGCAACGGGCGTGGGAAATGTCGCATCAATTAATTGCAAATCTGCCACCCAACCCGGTTCTAAGCGCCCCACATCTTGCCAGCCTAACGCCTTTGCGCCGCCCTCCGTTGCCAAATACAAGACATCATGCGCCGGCATCACCTGCGGGTTTTGATGTTTGGCTTTGTGAATCAAAAACGCCCCGCGCATCACTTCAAAAAAGTCGTTCACATAACCGTCTGAACCCAGCCCCAGTGTCACGCCAGCCGCCATTTGCTGTGGAATCGGAGCGATACCGCCGCCGACTTCACAATTACTTAGAGGCATATGGGTAACTTTAATACCGTGTTCAGCAATAATCGCTCGTTCACGTTCCGAGAGCTGTACACATTGCGAAGCCATCATGTTGGGACCGGTGACGCCTAGATCGTCGTAATATTCCAGGGTACGCTTGCCAAAATGTTCGCGTGCATACTCCGGCTCATGCACGCCTTCGTTGCAATGACAATGCGTCAACACACCCAAATCCGTGCCCATGCCAAATGCCTGTTGGATGAAATCGGCTGAACAAGTGAAAGTCGTGTGAAAGCACATCAATCCTTGCACCAAGCCGCCTTCTTGCCGGCACATTTCAACAAGGCGTGCATTTTCGCGCAAACCCAATTGTCCATTAGCTTTGCTTACTCGTTCGGTGGCCTCAAAAGAAAGGATACCTCGCAAACCACGCCGCTCAACAACCTCTTTTTGTGCCAACAGCGCATCGGGGATTGCATAAGGCGCTTCGAGAATGTCATAAAAGCTGGTGATGCCACTGCGCAGCATTTCGGCACACACCCAATCAGTGGCGGCGGCGATCATTTCGTGGTCAAGCGCATCTTCGACCAAGGGCCACCAAAAATCGGCCAGGAATCCCCAGAAATCGGCAGGCGCATTAGCCAACGGAATGCCATGCGCCAATACACCATACAAATGCACATGTGCATTCACGAAGCCAGGCGCGATCACATACCCAGCGGCATTATAGATTTCGTCATGTGGGAAAGTTTCTTGCAGGGTTACATGTGGGCCGATGGCGTCAATTTTGTCACCCACTACACGCACACCCCAATTACGATGTGGATCTGCGTGTGGGGTGGTGATCAACCAATCACCTAAGATCAGTGTTGCGTTCATAAGCTTTTACAGGTTTTAATGTGGATGACTCGGATAAAAAGAATTGATCATCAAACCTGACAAGTCTCCCCTGGTAAAATAAAAAACACCGGTGTCCAATTTTTAGTCTGTTTGAACAGACTTTTTCTCCTTAGCCATAGATTCAAATCTATGGCTTGGGTTGTTTAAGGGTTCATCTGTTGTAAAGCATTCCAAACGCGTTCAGGTGTGAACGGGATGCGGTCAATGCGTGCGCCAGTGGCGTTGAGGATAGCGCTGCGCATGGCCGGAGCCACGCCGTCTTTGGGGATTTCGGCGATTGCTTTAGCGCCAAAGGGACCGCTCGGTTCCATGGTCTGCACCAGGATGACTTCCAGTTCGGGCATTTCGTCGGCACGGTAAATTTTGTATGGACCCAGGGATGCATTAAGCATGTTTCCATCCCCATCATAAACCATCTCTTCACAATGGCCGTAACCCAGCGCCTGCGTCATGCCGCCTTCAACCTGACCGCTGGCCGTCACCGGATTGATCGCCACACCGCAATCGACCGCCATTACCAATTTTTTCACTGTGACCTGCCCGGTTTCGATATCGACTTCGATTTCGGCAAATTGGCCGGCAAAAGGAGGAGGGGATTCTAATGAGACATAGGAAGCTGTGCCCATAATTTGACGTTGTGCATCTTGATGCAGCGAATGTAAGGCAATCGCTTCAAGAGAAACAAAACGGCCGTCTTCGGCCACCGCCTGACTGTTACGCAAAACTACCCCGCTCCAATCATCCAATTTCAACATCAAACCAGCCCGTTCTTTGATTTGTTCACGCACTTTTTCGGCAGCTAGTTTAACGGCCGTTCCCGAAATATAGGTCGTCGAACTAGCATACGCGCCCACATCAAACGGCGTCAAATCCGTATCACTGGAATAAACCAAAATATCCTGCAGCGGCACACCCAACACTTCCGCCGCAATTTGCGCCAAAACTGTATCAGACCCCGTACCCAAATCAGTTGCGCCGACCAGCAGATTAAATGAACCATCATCATTGATCTTGACGCTCGCGCCGCCCATGTCCAAGCCGGGAATCGCCGAACCATGCATACACATCGCAAAACCAATGCCGCGCCGGATGTGTGGGCGGTCTGCCGGCTGCCGCCAGGCTGGGTCATCACGCCGCTGCCAGTCGATGGCCTGTATACCTTGCGCCACACATTCCGCCAAGCCACTGCTCGTCACAATTGGCAATTCGCCAACTTCAGCTTCACCTTCGCCAAGCTGTGGCGCAATATCCAATGCATCGCCCGCTTTCACCCAATTCTTGCTCTTAAAATCGAGCACATCCATACCAAGCGCATGCGCAATATCCTCCATATGAGTCTCAAGAGCAAAAAGTGCTTGCGGCGCACCATAACCGCGATAAGCACCCGGCACAGGGATATTGGTGTAGGCGACCGTACATTCAAAGCGTTTGTGGGTGCAATTATAGGAACTCAGACCGCGCATACCGGTCACCGTTTGCACCGTCAAACCATGCGTACCATAAGCGCCGGTGTTGGCAACAACGGTCATCTTTTGTGATACCAACTTGCCATCGTTGTTAACCCCTGTCTTATAAGTAATTGTTTGCGGATGGCGCGTGCGGCTGGAGACAAACTCTTCGGTGCGATTCAATTCAAAGCGTACTGGCCGGCCAGTCGCGATGACCAAATGACCGACAATATCTTCGATCAGCATTTCTTGTTTGACACCAAATCCGCCACCGATGCGTGGTTTGATCACGCGGATACGACGTACCGGCAGTCCCAACAGCGGAGCAACCATACGCCGTGAATGGAAAGGCACCTGAGTCGAAGAACGCAGCACAAGACGCTCATCAGCATCCCAGTAACCAATGCAAATATGCGGCTCGATGGGTACTTGCTGCACCTGATGCACATAAAATTTTTGCTCAAAAACGCGATCGGCATCAACAAAACCCTGTTCGACATCCCCCACTGTGGCTTCAATAAAATGGCTGATATTGCGGCCAGCATCATGTGCCCCTTCCATATCGGCTTCATCATGGATGACAGGTGCGCCCGGTTTGATGGCTTCATTCTCGTCGAATACTGCCTGCAGCACTTCATACTCTACATGAATCAATTTGAGTGCTTCTTCTGCAATTTCGAGCGATTCAGCCGCAACGGCCGCTACCCGATCACCAACATAACGCACTTTGCTGTCAAAGCTAACCTGATCCAATGGTTTCGGATTTGGATAGGACTGCCCGCCGGAAGCATAACGTACCCGTGTGATATTTTTGTAATGGATCACTGCATGTACGCCCGGTAAAGCCATGGCTGCGCTGTCATCAATATTGAGGATGCGTGCATGGGCGTGTGGACTGGTGAGCAGGCGTGCATACAACATGCCGCGCATCTCAAAATCATCAACAAAAGCAGGATTGCCTTTCGCCAGTTTGAGCGCATCAACTTTGGTTTCCGACTTGCCTACAACCTGCATTTCGGGCACATCAGAAGAAAGAATCTGGCGCGGTTTCGCTAGACGTGTAGCAATGTTGCTGCCTGTGTCACCGCCTACATCCAGGTCTGTTGGGTCGCTGGAGACATTGGGAGATTCACCACCACCGCTAAAAAAGTCAAGTATATCCTGGTCATAAATGTCAATTGGTGTCAGCACAATGGGGCTGGTGTCTTCGGGTTCTTCGCCGCGCATAACGGCCGCTGCTTCCAACACTGCCTGTACCGGTTTGACATAACCAGTCTCCCGATCCAGGATGCCAGAAAGTGCATCACGGGCTTCGGCTTCGGTGGGATTGGGATTACGCGCCAAGAGTTCTTTAGCTGCCAACACCATCGCTGGAGTAGAATAGCCGGACTGGATAGCTCCAGTGCGGATGAATGCTTCTTGAATGGGATGCAAATTAGTACCCTGCGACATTCCTTCGATGGTTTCAATATTGTGACCATCTGCCTGCACAGCAAGCATAATGTCTGAATTGACTAATTTGCCATCCATGAGTACGGCTGCTGCACCCGTTTCGCCGGTATCGCTGCCAAAACGCACGCTAAAATAGCCTTCACGCCGCAAAACGCGCATGAAGGTTTCATGGGGCAAACAGGTGAATGTTTTTTCTTGGTCATTAATGGTTAAGTGGATTTCCATTGGGTTAGTCCTTTAGTGGGTTAGTCGGATAGTCTAATAACATTAAGATAATTTTTTGGTTTGTAACAACCGCTCTAGCAGTGGGCACTTTCCAACACCCACGAATAAAGTCGTTACTACAAACCTCAAACGTTTTTCTTAAAGTCTATAGCAGTCAAATAGTCTGGCCGTCTCGTCGTCAGGCAATCGGTTAGCTGAGTTCATTGAGGATGCGTTCACTTAGGACGGCGGCCATTTGTTTGCGATAGACACTGCTGCCACGAAAGTCGCCGGTGGGATTGAGTGTGTCAAGTGCTGTGGGATCAACCAATACGGCCGTTTCCCCTACACCACACAAAGCTAACAATACATCTCCATTTTCGGCTTTACGCGCAAGCGCAGCCACAATTGGTTTGTCCTGGGGTGTGCGTGCGACACGGGCATGTGCAGTTTGGCCGGATTTCTTGAGGGATACGGCCGTTACCAAGCCGCCATCCAGAGAACCTGCCACATCTGCCAGAAAATCAGGCAGGGTTTTTTGCCGCCCACCAGCAGATGTTTGAACCGAGACAACCGCTTCAAAAACCAGCAAAGCCGCTAACAATTCGCTTTCTGAGTTCGCATCCACAAGCACACCACCCAACGAAGCCGCGTTACGAAAGGTATTTGGCCCTTCGCGATGTGCCATACGCCGCAGCAATTCTGGCGCTTCTTTATCAGCAACAAGGGATTGCAGGCGCACCATTGCGCCAATGGTCATGCGGTCGGGGGTGTGGACAACGGCCGTTAACCCCACCGCCTGCAAATCGACAACTTCTTCTACTTCTTCAGGCAATGTGGCAACGAGAGAAGTGCCGCCGCCGATAACGGTCGTTTTCACATCTGGCCGGTCCAACAGGGACAAAACAGCTTCAACGCTGTCGGGGCGATGATAAGATTTTAGTTGTTGCATAGGGACTCTCCTGTAACAATGACGCAAGACAAAAGACAAAGATGAGTCAGCAGTCATTCGTCGTCTATCTTCCGTCAAACGTTTGTAAGTAGGTATCAAGCAATTAATTTTGTAAAATTATACTTGAAATTTTGCACTTTTGTAAGATGTAATTCATTCAAACCACTACAATCTTTGAGAGTGTGGTGGCCTTGGTTCTCATCACGCGTCGATTTGCTTACCGGCCATCATTAAGCCAATTTGCTCGATAAGCGATTGATCTGGGGGCACTTCGCCCACAATTTTGCCCTCATAAATGACGAGTATGCGATCACTGAGATGCAGGATTTCTTCTAATTCGGTTGAGATGAGCAATACGGCCGTTCCTGCGTCACGCTGTTCGATAATTTGCTGGCGCACAAATTCAGTCGCCCCAATATCAATTCCACGCGTTGGTTGGTTGACCAACAGCAAACGCGGCTTGCGGCTGATTTCGCGGGCAACAACCACCTTTTGCTGGTTGCCGCCAGACAAACTAGAAATCGGACTGTCTACCGTTGCCAAGCGCACATCATATTTTACACTTAGTTCGCTTGAATGACTTCTGATTTTACGAAAATCAAGCAAGCCACGACGTGCATAAGGTTTATCACGATAATCATGCATGATGTAATTGTCAGCAACAGAAAACGGCATAATTATTGCCATCTTATGTCTGTCTTCAGGCACATGCGTCAAGCCTAATTTGCTCACTTCGCGTGGGGTCAGATTTTGAACGGCCGTCCCATTCAAATTGATTTCACCCGCGACCACCGGGGCCAACCCAGCAAGCGCCAAAGCCAATTCGCTCTGGCCGTTGCCCGACACACCGGCGAGACCAACAACCTCCTGCTCACGCACATCAAAGGAGATATTGTCAACGGCCGTTAAGCCACGCTCATCTTTTACAACAAGATTACGCACCGACAATACGACTGCTCCCGGGTTGCCATGTCGTTCAGGGATTTCCATCAACACATCACGCCCGACCATCAAACGTGCCAGCTCCCGTGGATTCGTAACGGCCGTATCCAAAGTCGCCACGTTTTTACCATCACGTAAAACCGTGACCCGGTCACTCACCTGCATCACTTCGTCTAATTTGTGCGTGATAAAAATGATTGTTAATCCTTTGTCGACCAGGTCGCGCAAGAAGGTGAGTAGTTGTACTGTTTCTTGTGGAGTAAGAACGGCCGTTGGTTCATCTAAAATCAGCAAATCGACACCATGATACAGTGCCTTCAAAATCTCAACCCGCTGCTGCTCGCCGACAGACAATTGGCTTACTAACTCGCCGGGGTCAATTTGCAAGCCAAAATCATCCCCTAATTTTTTAATATCCGCACTGACCTGATCGAGATCGTTCAAAACTTTCCAAGATGAATATTGTCCTAAGATCAGATTTTCCACTACTGTCAATGTCGGAACCAGCATGAAATGTTGATGCACCATGCCGATACGATGATGGATAGCATCTTTAGGCGAGCGAATCTCAACCTGCTTGCCTTTGTAATATATTTCGCCGGAATCAGGTTGATACAAACCATACAAAGTACTCATCAACACCGTTTTACCGGCACCGTTTTCTCCCAGCAAGCAGTGGATTTCGCCCTCGCGCACATCCAGGCTCACATCGCGGTTCGCCACCGTGCCGGGAAACGTCTTAACCATATTTTCCATGCGTAGAATAAGATTATCCATATTTCACTTAACAATTTATGGCTCGTACGGCACCGCTAATGCAGATGGTGCTTCCGAGCGTCCGCGCATCAACAATAAGGCAGCGATCGTGGCCACATAGGGCAAAACCTGGAAAAGTTGGTAAGGTACAGCCAGGTCGGGAACCGCTTGCAAACGCAGCTGCAATGCAAAAAACAAACCGAACAACAACGAAGCCCAAAAGGCACCCTTGGGCGACCAACGCCCAAACACAACTACGGCCAGCGCGATAAAACCGCGGCCAGTGGTAATACCTTCGACAAATTGATTGGTATGGGCAATGGTCAGGAATGCACCCGCGACGGCCGTTAACGTCGTCCCAATAATCACCCCTAAATAACGTATTTTAGGCACACTAATTCCAACCGTATCCGACGCTTTGGGATGTTCACCAACCGAACGAATCGAAAGACCAAATGCCGTTTTATACAAAATAAACGATGCCGCCGGCACCAAAATCAACGTGCCATACACCATCAAATTTTGTTTAAACAAAATTTCGCCGACAATTGGCAGTTCACTCAAAAACGGAATGTCTAACACAGGCACCGTACGCACAGCATTCTGCGTGCCCACAAACAAGGTGCGGAAAAGAAAACCTGTCAACCCTAAACCCAACAAATTAAATGCCACACCAACGATGATTTGATTCGCTTTGACCGTGACGGTGAAGAGGGAAAAAATCAAACCCAATACAATGCCAAAGATAATTGTCAAACCTAAACCAAACAACAAACTATCCGTAAACAAAACGCCCGCAAAACCAGTAAATGCGCCAAAAAGCATAATCCCTTCGAGGCCAATATTCAAAACACCGGCGCGTTCTGTAAACACTTCACCCACGGAAGCATAAATCAATGGTGTCGCCATACGCCACGTAGCCGCCAGGATACTTGGTATAATTGCAATCCAGGTCAATGATTCCATATCAAACACGCCTGCCCCGTCTTGCCCATTTCATCTGGTACACACCAAATGTGACCACCGACAAAATGACCAGACCTTGAATAGCAAATGCCATAACTGATGGGATTTTGGCGCTTATTTGCATCACCTCGGAACCAGAGCGCAGCGCACCAAACAACAAGCCCGAAAAAATCACACCAATAGGATTGTTATTAGCCAGCAGCGCCACGGCGATACCGGTAAAACCATAACCGGGTGAAATTTGTTGGTACAGGCGGAATGTCAAGCCAGCCACCTGCACAGCCCCTGCCAAACCGGCCGTACCACCGCTAATCGCCATCACCAACATAATATTTCGTTTCACATCAATGCCAGCATAACGCGCTGCCTCGGGATTATGACCAACAGCACGAATCGCGTAACCAGTGCTGGTTCTAAACAGCAAAATGTACACCAGGATAGCGACCGCGATTGCCAGCAGGAAACCAATGTGCAAGCGCGTAGGGAGCAAAAAACGGAAGAGTCGTGCCGCTTCTGACACCTGCGCTGATTGTGGAAATTTGCCCGCCTCTTCGATCATCGGACCGGTGACAAGATAACCAGTCATGATAATGGCGATATAGTTCAACATGATTGTCGTCACAATTTCGCTGGCACCAAAACGGACTTTGAAATAGCCAGCCAACATACCCCATAACGCGCCACCGATGAAACCCATCAATAAAAGCAGCGGTACGAGCAAAACTGCCGGTAAGTCACCAAAGTAGATACCGACCACAGCGGCCAGCACTGCACCGGCATAAAACTGCCCTTCTGCGCCGATATTCCAAATGTTGCTGCGGAAGGCAACGGCCAAACCAACGCCGATCAAAATGAGCGGTGTGGCTTGCAGTAACACTTCAGAAATAACCCGCAGATCACCAAACGAGCCTTCTATCAAGGTTACGAAGGCGTTAATCGGGTCGAAGCCAGCCAATAACAAAATGATGCCGCTGACTAAAAAGGCAGTCAAAATAGCCAAAACAGGGCTGAGGATACCACTTAAAATGCCCCGTAATTTGCTTTGATGCGGAGGTGATTGGGTGTCAGATAATTCAGAACCACTCATAGTTTTGAGTTTAAAGATTTGTCCAATCTTGAAGATTGGACAAATCTCACCAAGTTAAAAACAAATATTTAAAAATTTAATTGTTAGGCAATGTATCAATTTCGCCGCTGATAATGCCAGCTTTGGCTGCCTCGACAGCCTGCATGACATCTTCCGGCAAGGGATTGTTCTCATTAAACTCAATCCACATCACATCTTCATTAGCCAGTCCGAATTCGACATTGCCGGTGGGATTAAACGTACCATCTCTAACCTGTTTGGCAATATTGACAACACCCTGTCCATAATTGGCAAAGTAGTTACCAAGGATATTGTCGGGAGCGTTATCAGTGAAATCACCGAAGGCACCAAACGTGCCAATCTCCTGCCCCGCTTCCGCAACCGCCTGGAAAACGCCTAAACCAGCGACATCAGCATCTGGCACGACAAAGGTTGCGCCTTCGGCCAACATACCCAAGGCAGCTTCTTTAGCCGCTGCTGAATCAGTGAAATTGCCGATAAACGTGCTGCTAATTGGATAATTCGGATCGACGCTTTTTGCGCCAGCAACAAATCCATCGAGTGCTTCAGCAATGGGTGGTATTTCCATACCGCCAACGAATCCGGCACTGGGGGCTGTGTTTGCGGCGATAACACCCATGAGGAAGAACGGCTGGCTGGAATCGGTGTTTAAGCCAATCACATTGCCTTCATGCACGCGGCTGCTGGAGATGAAGAAAAAGGTGTCGGGATATTCCTTGGATACAGTGAGAGCTGCATCTTGGAATTCAAAGCCATGTCCGAGAACCATATCGTAGCCTTGACTGGCGTAATCACGGAATGCTTTTTCAAAGGATGCCGGGTCTTGTTCCATTTCAACGTAGCTGATCTCGGCGCCCAGTTCGCTCTCGATGCGTTGTAAAGCTTCATAGGCGATGCTGTTCCAGCCATCATCGTTGACTGAGCCTGGACTGAGCAAACCTACTTTGAAAACATCACCTTCTGCAGGTGCAGCTTCCTCAGATGTCGTTTCTTCGGGGGCTGCTTGTTCAGTGCCACCACAGGCAACTAATAATAAACCTACCATCATCAACACAAAAACAATTGTTATTTTTTTCATGATCTTTCCTCCTTGGAAATCTTGAAAATATTCGTAAATTTAAGCGTTCGGCTAATCAGCGTTTAACATTCAGAAAAACGGAAACACAGGTAACCAGTGAGATCGATTGCATTGGTTCAGCCCATAAAGTTCTCCTCGTTTATAATCTCTTGACATCATGCGAATCACTTTCACGGATTCCGGCAGGGGTGATTTCGATAAATTCGGCCGTTTCTTGCAATTCTTGAATGCTGCGTGCGCCGCCATAACTGAGGCCTGAACGTAGACCACCAATTAATTGATACAACAGTTCGCGCACATGTCCCCGGTAGGGGACGACAGCTTCGACACCTTCAGCCACGACTTTTGACCAATCCTCCTGGCTCTCGGCGCTTTCATCAACATTTTCGGCTGCTCTACGCCCCATGGTGGCACCAAGTGAGGCCATGCCGCGCACGACTTTGACTTTTTGGCCGCCACGAATAACGGGTGCGCCAGGCGCTTCTTCACAACCAGCAAACAAACTGCCAACCATCACTGTAGCTGCCCCGGCTGCCAATGCCTTGACCATGTCACCGGAGGTTTTGATGCCGCCATCAGCGATGATAGGAATGTCAATACCAGCTTCCTGTAAACCGCTGACACTATCAGAAACGGCCGTTAACTGTGGCACACCATAACCGGTCACAATTCGAGTCGTACAAATCGAACCTGGGCCAATACCCACTTTAATCGCATCGGCACCCGCTTCGGCTAACTCAAGCGCACCAAC
>JAGRDI010000107.1:21255-25612 GCA_020432765.1 Anaerolineales bacterium
TTCAGGCAATGGTCGGCATGACCATGAGCAATATCCAAAACCAACACATCGACACCAGCACGCAGCAACGCCGCGGCACGCTGCAAATCAGCAGTCTGCACACCAATTGCTGCACCGACCCTTAAACGACCCTTGCTGTCCTTTGTCGCCAGCGGAAACTGTTGCGGATTTACCAAATCTTTGGCCGTAATTAAACCAACCAATTCCCCATTTTCATCCAACAAAGGCAGCTTTTCAATACGATGTTTGTGTAAAAGTGAATGGGCTTCTTCTTTAGATACGTCTGGCGCGGCACTGATAATACGACTGCGCGGCGTCATGATTTCATTAACGGCCGTATCCCTTCTTTCAGCAAAAAATATATCGCGCCTGGTCACCAATCCGGCAAATTTGCCCTCGGCATCAATGACTACCAGACCACCAATACCCAACTTACCCATCAATTGTTTGGCCTCAGCTACGGTTGCAGTTTGGACTATTGTATACGGGTCTTCAACCACAAACGCTTCGGCCCGTTTCACCTTTTCGACCTGCCACACCTGCTGCTTGATTGTCATGAAGCGATGGATAATGCCAATACCACCCGCTTGAGCCATTGCAATCGCCATCCTCGCTTCAGTCACCGTATCCATATTGGCGCTGACAATAGGTATATTTAGTTTAATTTTAGGCGTCAGCCAGGTGGTTGTATGCACATCCTGTCGTGATGAAAACGGTGATCGCCTGGGCATAAGCAGTACATCATCAAAAGTCAATCCTTTGTTTGGGCGAATTCGCATATTCTCTTCCTCTTGTTATTCTGAGCGGCCCGAAGCATGACACTTTGGGTATCCTGATTATTCTCGACATTTACCATTTATTTATCACAGCCCTCGCCGCCGCCAGCACTTCCGCCGGCAACGATGTACGTTCCACGTCCCAGGTCAACGGAGCCGTCGCATCAAGACCCAGCTTAGCCGACATCCCATCTACAGCCGAAGGGTCGAGTCGGTTACAAAATACCTTAGGCACCATAAACATATCTGTATCCGCCTGGAAACGAGTCGCCAAGGCCCATAACACATCCTCTTCATTAAATACATCAATGTCATCATCCACTGCAACTGCCAATTTAATATACGAATCCAACCCAAAAAGCAGCATAAGTGCATGGCGTGCCTGTCCTTCGGCCGTTTTCTTGAACGACATATACGCATGGAAATGCGTACCAGATTTGGGATAATTGATCGCATTGAGCGTGGGCAAAACCTCTTTCATACGATGATACACATGCGCTTCTTTAGCCGCCCGACCCAAAAGTAAATGCTCATTGGAGTAACCAGGAATGATGTCAAGAAAGATTGGTTTGACCCGCCGTGTAATCGCTTTGACCACAAACACATTGCGCGTGGAACGATAGGTTGAATAGCCAGTGTATTCGCCAAACGGCCCCTCGCCTTCATGTATACCAGCCAAAATCTCGCCTTCTAGCACAATCTCAGCGTTGGCAGGGACTTCAACGTCGATGGTTTTGCATTTGACCAGTTCCACCGCTTGACCCAACATCCCGCCAGCGATATCAAACTCATCAACTTCCATCGCCACCTTAGCCGCTGCCGCCAGATGTACAGCCGGATGCGCACCTAATACCACTGCGACTTCCAAATTTTGGCCACGCGCTTCTCTGCGCTGCAAATGATCCCAAATATGACCGCGCGAATGCAAACTGGCTCCAAAACGATTCTTGCTTTTCATCTGTAGGCGCTGGTAACTCAGGTTACGAACGCCGGTATCCGGATCCTTGCATATCAAAATACCAGAACCAATATAACGACCGGCATCTTGATCAAAGTGGCGGCTGATGGGCAATAAACCCACATTCAAATCGTCACCGGTCAAAACCAGTTCCTGCACAGGCCCATCTTCAACAATGACAGGAGCAATGGGGTTTTCTTCAGCGTGCAGCCAGGCGTCATTGAAATCTGCTGGGGAACCTACTCCAGCCATTTGGGCAATGCGTCGTCGGTCGGCAAACAAGTTTGACACGACCGGCATGTCAAATCCTTCCGGTTTTTCCAACCACAAAACCGGAAACTGCTGTTTCTTTTCCAGTTCGAGCACAACGGCCGTTGGTGTATAATCCAAAGCCAAAGGTTCTGTCACCCGCAAAATCTGATCTTCCGGCAGTGACGCTAAAAATGATCGTAAGGATGTCATTTAATTGATCCTAAAGGGGCAAAGCAGCAAAGTTGCAGAGTTGCAAGGTTTCTTACTTTGCTACTTTGTAACTCTGCTAAAGCGGTATCTTACACAATTCAGCCGCATTACCGCCAATCATGCGATAAACTTCATCTTTGCTCGCGCCCACACCTAAAGGTGGCGGCAGGTGTAAATTGGTAACCAGGCGTAAAGCCTGGCCTAAGGCAGCAGGTGAACAGTCGCTCTCATAAATAATCTTGCCCGGCCCTACTGCGTAATACATCTCTGTGATTTCCGGCGTCTGCACCCAACTGGTACCCAGATAAACATTATCACGCGCCGTAGCCAATAAAATAGCGTCCAATGCATTACTGGGAACATTATTAGCGCCTGAGTGTGCACAGATAATCGGCACATCTGGAAAAGCTTGGGCAATGGGTGCGATTTGTGCCGGGAAGGAATAGGGCGCTTCGCCCATATGGATCATCATGGGCACATCCAGCTCACGACACAGTTCAAATGTAGGGTAAATCATCTTCTTACTAACTTCGCCCGGATACGGCCGATACGTAGGCAAGAAATAATTGTGCATACTCGGATGCAGCTTGAGCATGACAACATTGTATTCATCCTTCCATTCACGAATTGTATCTAGTTGATCCGTAAGGTTAAGACGTGGATTGATGATCGGATTAAGGTAAAGGCGATCAGAATATTTTTTTACGCTTGCTAAGGCATATTCATGTGATTCATTAATTGTGCGATGGCCGACTGCGGTCAATCCGATACCGGTCATCACAATGGCTTTTTCAACACGCTTGATTTCACCCATGACATCGTAACCACGATCAAGCGTTTCTAAAAGCTCCTCTGCATAGAAATGGGGTCCCCAACCCCAAACAGGTTCGCGATGGGGAATGATGTGGCAGTGTGGGTCTAATATTGTATATTTCATGGTTTTTCCTCTCACAGATTCAGCAGTTTAGCTAAGTTTCCGCCCATTACTTTGCGGGTATCTTCATAAGACAGACTCATGCCGACCGGGGGATCCAAAGTTAAGGCTTCTTCAACATTCAAGAGTTGGTGCGTTGGCTCAAGAGGTGGGCAGTTGCTGCCAAATAAAACTCTTTCAGCTCCAACTGTGTGGACAGCTTCAATAAGCATATGTGGCATAGCAAAACTACTCTCGATGAACACATTATCATGACGGCTGAGGACAAGAAGCGCCTCAATAGTGAACATTTCCCCTTGTGTGCCAAGATGACCTATGATCATCTTGACATCAGAAAATTCCCCAGCAATGAAATCGACGGTGGAAGGCAGCGCGTAGGGTTGGTCACCTGTATGAATATAAATGGGAATAGATAGTTCGCGTGCCGTCTCAAAAAGCGGATAAAGCATTTGCTTCGAACTTTCACTTTCACTGGGGGTAGCAATTGGCAGCCAATACTTGTGCAGTGATGGGTGAATGTACATCATATTGAAACCATGATCCTGAACCATGCTTCTTATTGTTGCATGCACCTGATCATCCCAAAGACGAGCATGCATAACGATGCCACCAATAAAACGATCTGGGTATTTCTGTACGCTCTCTAAAACATAGCTGTGCTGGTCGTCAAAAGAAAGCGTTGAAGTTGGAACAGTAAGCCCCAAAGCAGGAAACACAACTGCCTTGTCAATGCGGCGGTTGGCTTCGCCGAGAACTGTACGCGGCGCGTCCATTTGGGCCAGCAAATCTTCAGCCAGAAATCTCGGTCCCCAACCAACCACGTGATCTTCCTCACGGCCGATATGGGTGACACAGTCAATAATTGGAATTGTCATAATTTTCTCCTAGTATAAATCGCAGAGAGCGCAGTTGGTTTAGAGAAAATCCCTAATGTTTCTGCGTTTTTTTGTAAAATGTTTACCTATCCGTCGTTTTTGAGCGCTACAAAAACGAGAATTGTGGAAATATATTGGGTCAGACGAGCTGCATCGGGCAGGCCGTTCCACTCTTTCGACATCCACATACCGAACCATTCGCCAGCCACGGCTTGAAAGCTGAAGAACCAGAGAATTAAACCTAACAACATACCTAAGATACCTGAGCGCTTTGACTCATGAAATGTCTCTGCATCTGCTTCCAGGTTGCGCAGCATATCAATGCCGCCTTTGGTACAAAAAATGGCGATGA
>JAGRDI010000108.1 GCA_020432765.1 Anaerolineales bacterium
GAAGTTATTTTTAGACGATCACTTAATCTGTAATAAAGTTTACCTGGATAATTTTAGCACAAATGTTCAGGCTAGGTGATAAGGAATCATACAGCTCTCACACATATTATTAAGCCCCGGTCACCTTGGTTGTGGTGCCATATTGTATTGTAGGATTACCTCACCATACTGGTCACGCAATTGCAGCTGCGAACCAGAAACAACATAACTCGTGACAAGCGGCAATGCGCTGAAATACGCCTGTTCTTGCTGCATAATACCCGCCGGTGCTCCACAAGAAGACCCAGTCGTTGATATTGCCCCAATTGTCAAGCTGCTGCCACTAGAACTGTAAGCGGCATTATATTGGTTACAACCTCCAGACCCACTCAAGTTATTCGCGGCATCAAATGTAGCCGTGATTGTAGTGTCCGGTAAAACTGTCACCAAATTCGACCCATCTTTATAAAAATCCAAAACCCAAGGAATATTTACAAAAACTGGTGGACTGGTTGAATCAATCACGTTTACCTGGATTGCCTGGCTAACTTGCTGACCAGCATAATTAAGCGCAGTCAGATTGTATACGGTTGGTCCAACATCAAACACACAATCTTGTTCATTTCCACTGACTGGCCCATTATCCAGAATAATCAACCCGTTACGAGTTAAACGCACAAAATTCGTACCGCTGCCAGTCGCCCAGGAGATATTAAAACAACCACCCGCCTGAATTTCTTCTGGCTGCACTACATAATATTCTATCGTTGGTGGTAATGGTTGGGCGGTGGGCGATACGGCCGTTGGTGTCGGCGTCGGCGCAGTTGATTGATTGACAGTAATCGTCCTCTGAGTGCGGCTTGTACCACCTGGACCACTTGCAACTAAATTATAAGTCACAGTTCCGCTGCCAGGTGGACAATCCTGCAATGTGCCGCTCACAGGCGCACCCTGCCAGATTGGTGTTTCACCGCGAGAAATATCAATGCGCGTAATCGCACCCTGCACAGCCCAAGAAATGTCAACACATTGCCCTTGATTAATCTCATAGGGTGGGTTGACAGTAAACAAATTAATCACTGGTGCACCCGGAACAGGGGTAACATTAATAGTGATTTGACGCGCTTCTTGTGAGCCATTCACATTAATAACCAGTAAGTTGTAGGTAGTCGTCACAGTCGGACATTCAGAACGGGACCCGATTGGGGCTACCGGATAACTTTGCCACGGCTGCCCCTGGGCATAAAAATAGACCCCTTGTGCATTTTGCACATTCCATCTGAACAAAACACATTCACCCGCTTTAATATCTGTCCGATCAACCGTGAAAGATATGGTTGGTGAAGGGGTTTGGGTTGGTGCTGGGGTTACTGTCGGTGGCGCCGGCACAGTAATGCCAACCCAAATACGGTCACCAAATTTTTGACCTGCCGCATTATCCATAGACCAAAAGCCTTGATAGGTTCCTGGCGTGAGTGGGGCAACCATACCAACCCATATATCATATTCCGCGCCTGGAGGCACAATACCAACCACCGGTGTCGGTTGGCCGCCCATACTTGACAAAGGCGTGTTGCCACCCACATAGACGAGCTTAAACGAACTATCCCAATTACACGTGCCTGTATTTTTTATACGCCATCCTTTCGTAAATGATTGCCCAGCCGGAATAACTGGCGGAGCGGTCATATTATGATCATCAAGGTTCAAGTCAGCTACAAACTGCATACCATCAATACACGGCGCTGTTGTAGCGGTGGGCAAGGGTACCGGGGTTGGCCCAGGAGTTGGTAATGGGGCTGGTAGTTCACCTGTATATTGAAGAACAAGTGCATCCAGCCGGCCTTCATTCTGTAATTGGGCCAAAGCATTATTAATTTGTGCTTGAAACATCGGGTTATCCTGAGCCACAGCCAGGGCAAAATGTTGTGTATTCAAACTACGTCCTACAATTTTGAAGCCGCCATTATTAACAGCTTCCTGAGCAGGAGGCAAATCAAGTAAAACCAACTCGATTCGCCCCGCGCCTAAATCGGCCACAGCCTCATCCGCAGTTTGATATTCATACAAATTTGTTACTGGCATCAAACCGGTTTCAATTAATTCTTCTTGGAGCAAATTACTGAATACGGTACCGCGCTGCACGCCAACACGGTATGGTGCCAACTGATCGATTGAAACGATTGAATTATTAGGAAAATCTTGCCCGGCAAGAACGGCCGCATCACTGACATAATATACTTTGCTAAAATCGACGACTGTCTCGCGATCTGGGGTGACCGAAAATGCAGCCGCGATCAAATCAATTTGCTTTAATTCCAACGCGCCTATGAGGCCATCAAAAGCCATATCCCTGAATTCTACTTCGACCCCAAACTTTTGACCGATCTCGCGAACAAGCGCGATATCCAAGCCATCAAGTTGGTAGTCATCCGTATAAAATTCAAATGGAGGGTAATCTGCGGAGGTTCCCACAACGATTTTGCCGTTCGCTAATATACGTTCCCATGTGTCATTATAATTGGGTGTAGGGGTGGCGGTTGGCATGATCAGGGGCGGTTCTGGTTGATTGCGTTCCTGATAAATCAGATAAACCAATGCAGCCGAAACGATACAGGCGAGAACAATTAGAATCACCAGGATAACGTTGTAATCTTTCTTGGTCATGATCATCCTCCAAGACGCAGTAAGTGAAAGTCAAACAGCAAATATTTTTAATTCAGGCAGCCATTTTTGCAGATGCTGTACCGAAACCTGAATATTATTTGACAGGGCTAAATTTCATTATGTTAATAATAACATATTCCATTACCCATACAAACAACAAAACACAACATGATGTCCAACATTCTGGTTAACGTTCAGTGGTCATCTGATATCTATCTTACCAATGATAATATTCAAGACCCGGCCACTTGCGCAGACGTTTCTATGGGAGCAGTGATGGTGTCATCTGCGGAGTGGTTTCAAGAACGGCCGTTTCCGTAGTTCCTTGCACAACACTCAAATTTTTCTGCACCCGGCTTGTACCATTGGGACCGCTGGCTTCAAGTACATAAGTCATTGTGCCAACAGGTGGACAATCATCTAAATAACCTTGTATGGGCGCACCTTCCCATAAAGAGAAATCATTGCGGCTCAGCATGACTTCTGCCTCCGTCACTATCCAGCGGATGGTAACACATTGCCCCAGAACAATTTGGTCAGATGGTGATAAAACAAATTCTTCAATAACCGGTGAACCAGCTACAGATTGCACAATAATCGGAATCGCATACGTATCTTCGCTGCCGTCCCTTTGGATGACTCGTAAGTAATAAATTATCGTCTCTTGCGGACACTCAATGCTGTACCCTGTACCGGGCATGCCATTTTGATCCCATAGTTCATTTTCAGCATAAAAGTAAACTGCCTGAATGTTTTTTACTTCCCACGCAAAGCGTACACATTCACCTTGTTTAATTTGCGTGCGGTCGACAGTGAAATTAATTTCTGGTGTTGGAGTTGGCGTAACGGCCGGCGTAACGATTGCGGGATCAACAACAGAGATGCCAACCCAGATGCGCTGCCCAAAAAACTCCTCTGCCCCATTTTGCATGGACCAAAAACCTTGGTATGTGTCGGGAATTATTGGGGCTACCAAATCAACATAAAAATCATAAAACTCCCCAGAATTGATTTCACCAGTTATTGGAATAATCGAACCACCCATACTAGCGGCAGGCTCACTGCCGTCTACATAGGTCAATGCATATGTGCTGTTCCAAGTACAAGTGCCCACATTTTGAACTCGCCAGCCTTTGCGGAAAGCTTCACCCGGCAAAATTTGAGGTGGATTAGTCATATCTTTATCGTCAAGGTTTAAATGGGTGATAAATGCCATGGCATCTACACAGCCTACAGCATTTGTAGTGGCATGGGGCGTAATTTGAGGGACTGGATCAATGGGCAACAAATTTTCAATGTCCAGATAGTTTGCGGCCAATTGTTCGATTACACCTTCGTTTTGGAGTTCGGTTAATGCACGATTGATTGCAGTTTGTAACTCTGAGGAATTTGTTGGCGTAGCAATGGCAAATCGTTGGCTGTTGAGGCCTTGCCCAACTATGCTGAGTTTTGCATCGACGGCCGCCAGTTCAGCAGGTTTTAGATCGAGGATAACATAATCGAGACGGCCGTTTCTCAAATCCTTGACTGCTTGATTCGCCTCAGCATAGATATACATATCCCGTTTATTAATTAAACCCGGCTCCAGAAGTTCTTGGCGGACCCAGTTTTCATAAACCGATTGCGACTGCACACCAATCCGGCTATTTTCGAGTTGGCTTAGAGTTGTGATTTCTGCAGAAGCGGCCGTTCCTAAAATAGCATCTTCGCCTACATAATAAATATCCGAAAAATCGACAAAGGCTTCACGCTCAGGCGTCGCCGACATGGCACTAATAGCCACATCAATCTGCCCAATTTGCAGCGCATCAATCAAACTGTTAAACGGCATATCTTGAAACTTCAGCTCGACACCCATCCTTGCGGCCACTTCACGAATTAATGCCACATCAAAGCCATCTACTTGGTGGTTTGCCTTATAAAAAGCAAATGGAGGGTAATCAATTGATGTTCCCACAACCATCACACCGGTTTCTTGAATTTTTGCCCAAGTTAAATCGATCTTACTTGCGACTTCTACAGTCGAAGAGGGTAATGGAAGTGGCGTGGGTTCTTCAGGGATAGGTGTTGGCTCTACTTTTGATCCACAAGCAACCAATTGTACAAAAATAAATAAGATCAAAAATGTCCAATTACGTATATGTGCCATCTCAACCTCTTAGATTTACGGGCAAAAAACAGTGTGTTGGCAAATAATCAGAGCATATTATTTTGCCCACACCACCATTCTACCAATTATTGCAAATTGGTGTCAGTTCCCAATAATTAGGCGATTCGACAAGATATGAGGACAGGATTAAAATTGAAACTCACATTATCACCCTGGCGTTAACTCAACATGCAACGGCCGTTACACGGTCAAATTTAGAGGCTATACATTAATTTAGTAAAAGGAAAAAGATGAAGAAAAATATCAGTTTACTCATGTTTATTATGCTAATCGCCAGCGTCTTACTCGCCGCTTGTGCAGATTTGCAGCCCGAAGTTTCTGAATCCAGCACAGAGGACGATACCACAACAAGCGGCTCAGAAAGCATGCCGGCAGAAACGGCTGTAGCTGACAATGTTGTCACCTGGTACATTGGTCCAAATATGGTTGATTGTGAGGGTGAAGGCCCACAAAAATGCCTTTTAGTCAAAGAAAATCCAGAAGATGATTATTTGTACTTCTATTCCAATATCGAAGGCTTTGAGTATGAAGAGGGATATGAATATGAAATTCGTGTCTTGCAAGAACCGGTTGAAAACCCACCGGCTGGTGGTTCTTCCATAAAATACACATTGGTTGAAGTCGTCGATAAACAACCCGCCACAGCAGAAGGAACCAACCCAGACGCCCCGCAAGGCGAAGTCGTCACCTGGTATATTGGCCCCAACAAAGTTGAATGTACCGGTGTAGGCCCGCAGGAATGTCTGCTCATCAAGGAAAATCCAAACGATGATTACTCCCTTTTCTACGACAATATTGAGGGCTTTGAATATGAAGCAGGCAACACATACGAAATTCGTGTTCTGATTGCACCAGTTGAAAATCCACCAGCCGACGGCTCTTCTTTGAGTTACACATTAGTTGAAATTGTTGATCAGCAGCCGGCAACGGCCGAAGAAGAAAATACACTCTGGCATGTTGTCGAGTATCGTAATCGTGCTGGCGAAATGGTCGGCGTCTTACCCGGCAGCGAAATCACAGCATTGTTCCAATCAGATCGTGTCGCCGGGAATGCAAGTTGCAACACTTACTTTGCCAGCTATACCCTGGATGGCAATACTATTACTGTCGATCCCAACATTGGATCAACCATGATGTTCTGCGCACCAGAAGAACTCATGGAACAAGAAGCTGTCTACCTGGCACGCTTAAGCATGGCCACTACCTTTGAAGACGTTAATGATCAATTGCATATTTTTGACGAAAATGGTGAGATCATACTCATTTTTGAGACGGTTGAATCGGCACCGTTAACCAATACCGTTTGGCAGTTAACGCTTTACAATAATGGCAAAGAAGCATTGGTATCAGCAATCGCTGGCACCGAGATCACCGCGATTTTTGGCAATGACGGCAATCTTTCCGGTTCAGCAAGCTGTAATACATATAACGCGGCTTATACCGTCGATGACCAAAACATCACAATTGGCCCCAGTGCAACAACCATGATGTTCTGTGGGGAGCCAGAAGGGATCATGGATCAAGAAAGCGCTTATCTGGCGGCTATCGAAACGGCCGTTACCTTCACTATTACTGGTGACGAACTCGAACTGCTAAACGATCAAGGCACACGCGTTGCCATCTACGTGGCAGCATCTGCCCCAGTCGAAGACGAAACCGAAGCCGCAACTTCTGACCTGACTGGCATTGTTTGGAAATGGCTTGAATTGACCACACCAGTCGAGCAGACCATTGTTGATAATCCGGAGAACTACACAATCGAGTTTATGCAAGACGGTACAGCCAGTATCAAAGCTGATTGCAATAATGTCACAGCTAATTACACGGCAGCTGATGGTAATATTACGATTACTTTAGGCGCAACCACCTTGGCGATGTGTCCACCAGAATCACTGAGCGATCAATATCTTAGCAGCCTGATAGGTGCAGCGATATACTTCTTTGACGGTGATAATCTGCTGATTGATTTACAATTCGACAGCGGAACCATGAAGTTTGGGCAATAGAGACCATGCTGTAACCCATCTTGTAAGCCCTAAGTTTTAAATTGCTTGAAAACGGCGCAGCCTCAAAGACTGCGCCGTTTTGCAATGGTTTAATGGAGATTGTTTTATGCAGCGATTTCGGGAAAATGCGTTGATATGGTCTGTTATAATTATCTTATTTGGTTTTTCTCTCTGGTTTTTCATTCAAAACAGGAGCAATTCTGAACCAACAATCCTGCCCACACCCACATTTGAACCCGTGGTTCCTACTCAAACGCCTGTCTCCCAAGCAGCTCAAGATGCTCACGCAGCGACCCAAGCACTTAGCCCCACAAAAACGGCCGTACCCACTGCCACACCAACAAAATCAACAGAAAATAATGCCAGTGCAACGGCCGTTCCTCTCGACTTAAACCGTTACAATGTTACCGGCAGCATTAAATACGCCAATGCAGCACACGCTTTAGGGTTACCTTTTAGCGCAGTTCTAGACTGGAGCGTCAGGCCCGAACCAAAAACGAATGGCTTTGACTTCTGGCAAATGGTTCGCCTGGATGAAAACGGCATTCGCGAAACAACCTGGGATGAAATCGAAGAAACCATCACATTAAATCCTGGTTCCGTTTGGTTAATCGGTAACGAACCCGATGTTGTTTGGCAAGACAATGTTACCCCCAAAAAATATGCCCAACATTACCATAACCTTTACACCTTCATCAAAGAACGCGACCCCAGCGCACAAATTGCCATTGGTGGTATTTCACAATCCACTCCCCTGCGTCGTGCTTATCTGGACATTGTTTTAGACACCTATATGGCTGATTACGGTGAGCCTATGCCAGTTGATATTTGGAATATCCATGCTTTCACTTTGCGTGAAGAAGCCGATAGTTGGGGAATTGGCATCCCACCAGGCATGGATGTAACCATGGGCGAATTATACGAAATTGAAGACCATACCGATATAAACATTTTACGCCAAAACCTGATCGATTTCCGTATGTGGATGGCCGAACGCGGCTATGCGGATCATCCACTTGTGATCACAGAATATGGCGTTTTGATGCCCGTTGATTATGGTTTTCCATCCGAAGTCGTAACTGAATTTATGCTGCAATCTTTTGACCTCTTTGAAAATTTGCGTGGCGAATACGGGTATGCTGCTGATGAAAACCGCTTAATCCAAAGCTGGTTTTGGTTTATTTTGTATGTTGACCAATATGAATATCAGGCCGGCAATTTATATGATCACGAAAATGGTCAGTTAACGCCAGTTGGCGAAGTATGGGCTGCCTATTTAAACGGCCGTTCCAAATAAAACCATTTCTCAAACCCCGCGACTCATCAACAAAACAAACGTATAGCAGAATAGATATATCAAATAACATCTATCATTTTGAAAATGATAGATGCAAGGAGGCGATCATGCGTAATCGCAGTTCAATCATAGGCGGCCTCATCCTGATAGCAGTTGGGGTCATTTTTTTACTGCTGCAACTTTTTCCCAATCTAGCAGCATGGCTTGATTTATCCCAGCATTGGCCTCTGCTACTAATTGGTTTAGGAGTGGTTTTTCTTTTAGGTGCAGTAACTGGCTTACCCCCGCTTGCAATTCCAGGCACAATTATCACAGGTATTGGCACAATTCTCTATTACCAAAATCTCAGCGGCAATTGGGACAGTTGGGCTTATATTTGGGCGTTAATCCCTGGGTTTGTCGGGTTGGGACTGATTATCATGGCACGACTTGACCCCAATGCACGCGATGCAGCCAAAGCCGGTGTTATATTATTGTTAATCAGTGCAATTCTATTTGTTATCTTTGGTGCCGCATTTAGCGGTTTTGGGCTGATTGGTCAATTTTGGCCGGTCATATTAATTTTCTTCGGCTTGTGGTTGTTGGTGAAAAATCGCCGTGCGGGGAAAAGCAATCGTCTGCCAAAAGCGGACGCAAACCAAACAGACGTTTGGGATAAATAATACAAACCACAAAAACCATTGCAACTTTCAAATCAGCTTCACGTAATGGTTTTTACACAATTCACAGAAATATAGTCCTGAAAAACAAGGAACAAATCTGTGAATTGCTCAGTATTTGGAAAAAAATATTTCACGTTGGAGGTATTAACGATGAGTGAAAAACGATTAGTTCGTAGATCAGAGGACCGTATGTTATTCGGGGTTGCCGGCGGTGTTGCCGACTACCTCAATGTTGACCCTGTAATCGTGCGTCTGGTATTTGTGCTGTTGGCGCTGTTTGGCAAAGGGTTAGGTGTGTTACTTTATATTGTCTTGGCTATTGTCATGCGTGAAGAAGTAGCCCCAGCAGCCAAAGCCAATCCGTTTGATGAAGAAGAAATCATTATAAAGGATGCCTAAACCATCGAAGGCTGCTTTTTAGCCCACTCAAATTAGCTGCTTACCTCCGGCTCGGCTTGTAAAAGCCTCCAATCTCCTGACACCGGAGAAGCAAGAAACGGCCGTTCGCATGTTGACCGCATGTTGAACGGCCGTTTTTCTATGCTTAAGGAAATGCCCACAAATAAATTAGGGATTAAAAGGCATTTCCGTAAAGCAACAATCGATCCAAATCACTAAGTAAGCGTTCGACAATAATTTCATGGAGGAAAGAACGCTTACCACTAGCCAGCCGTTCTCCAAAACGCTAAGTTGAAAACGGCTGGCGACTAAGGTAATTACGCATGCTGCCTAAAGTGTCTCGCTCATTTGTTTTGAGTATAATCCAGTCGTAACTCACATTACCCTTCAGGCATCATTAAAGGAATCAATGCCTCAGAAAACCGTGAGTGCAATATCACTACAAGGCAAAAACCTATATAATCCTTTGCTGCAATTTTAAGACCCTGGTCAAAAAAGCAGTCAAACGTAGGTAGGAAGGGCGACAAACGCCAAGCAAAAAAGGGAAAAGCGAATAAACTGGAACTAATATCTATCACTCAATGTTAGCTCCAACTCACAAAAGCTATGAATGTAGCCTTAGTTCACGACTGGTTAAATCAAATAGGTGGTGCCGAAGACGTTCTGGAAACATTAACCCATGTTTACCCAGATGTACCAATTTATACATCGCTTTATTGGCAGCAAAAAATGCCTTCGCAGTGGCAATCTTGGGATATTCATACATCCATGATCGATAAACTGCCCTTTGCGCATACGCGCCACCAAATGTACCTGCCGCTTTATCCAATGGCTTTTGAACATTTCGATTTCAGCGACTATGATTTGGTCATTAGCAATAAAAGCGGGTTTTGTCATGGCATTGTGACGGGACCAGATACGCTGCACGTCTGTTATTGTCTCACACCCACACGCTACGTCTGGCGTTATCATCAATATGCGAAGCAAGAGAATATAAGTGCGCCTGCCCGTGCCGTTTTACCACCTTTCATCTCATATTTACGCCAATGGGATCGGGTTGCCGCTGATCGTGTCGATCATTTCATTGCTATTTCAGAAGAAGTCCGTCGAAGAATCGCCAAGATATATCAACGTGATGCGGCTATCATCTACCCACCTGTTGATACGAGCCGTTTTGATATTTCCAATCGGGTTGATGATTATTATTTATTAGTTGGTCGGCTCGTGCCTTATCGCAACATTGATATTTTGATTGAGGCGTTTAACCAAATGCAACGGCCGTTGCTGATCACAGGATCAGGACGTGATAGAGAACGTTTAGAAGCGCTGGCAGGACCCACTGTACAATTTTTAGGTTATGTGCCAGACGATGAATTACCGGACTTATTCGCACGCTGTCGTGCGTTTATGTGGCCTGGCGAAGAAGATTTTGGCATCGCTCCTGTACAAGCGATGGCATCCGGTAGACCAGTCATTGCCTATGCGGCCGGTGGTGCACTAGAAACAGTTATAGCCGGACAAACCGGCGCTTTTTTTGCAGAACAAACGGTTGAAGCCATTATTGATGCGGTTGAAGCTTTTGACACAAACAGTGTTGATCCTGGCTTTTTGCGTTTACATGCTGAACAATTTGATACGGCCGTATTCAAACGCAAAATCTCCCGGTTTGTTGATCAGAAAATGAGAGACCAACAACCTAAACAGCAGCAACAGCGGCAAATTTATTAGCTATGGAATTACGCACCTATTGGAAACACTTAAAGCGTCGTTGGCTCTTAATTTTAATACCAGTCGTCATCGTTTTAGGCGTTGGTCTGCTCACCTATAAACCTGCACCACAAGCCTATAATTCAGGTGTGCGCTTCATCGTTGGCCAGAAGCCATCAGAAAGCGCAGCCGTGCGCGATGAGGATCGTTATTACAACTGGCTTACCTCTGAATATATCGTCAATGGTTTAACAGATTGGGTGCGTGGCGGCGAATTCGCCAGTGCGGTTAGTGCCTATCTGGTCACACAAGATTTGGATATTCCGGCAGGAGCAATTCAAGGTGGATTGGCTTCCGACAATGCACGTAGTATGCTTACCATTTCGTTGACGGCTAACGATGCGGCTGCTTTGGAAGCAATGATGTCGGGTGTGATTGTTGTGTTAACTGAACAAAATGCAGAAGCATTACCACAGCTTGGCGGTGAAACGGCCGTTCTCACCCAGCTCGATCAACCCATTATCAATCCTATCTCTACCGGTATCCGCAGCCAACTCGATTTGCCCATTCGCATCTTATTGGCGCTGTTTGTTGGTCTGGGATTGGCCTTGTTGGTGGAATACCTTGATCCTACAATTCACGATCGGGAAACGGTTGAAGAGCTTGGGCTATCAATTTTGGGAGAGATTCCGCGAAAGTGATTGGTAAGCAGCAAGAAGTAAGTAGACCAGCCCGCGAAGGCGGGCTTCGTAATTGTTACCACGGTTGCAACCGCCGGGTGAAAAAGAAGAATTAAATGGAATTTAGAGACTACCTACGTATTTTACGCCAACGTGGTTGGATTATCATCGTCGTAGCTTTGCTAACCGGCTTCGCTGCATTCGGTTTCAGCAAAATACAAACTGAAGTGTATAAATCGACGCTGAATTTATTGGTACGGCCGTCGCGTATAGACTTCGGGCAATCACAAGCCGCCAAAGTATTGCTCGACTCCTACAAAGCATGGCTGTTCAGCAGCTACCGTGCCGAAGCCGTCATCGATGAACTCCAACTCGACATGACACCTCAGCAATTATTGGGTGATGTCGAAATGGCAGCTGACAGTTTAAGCTTGATGCTCACCCTTGCCGTCGAGAATTCCGATCCCAACTTAGCCAATGATATCGCCCGTACCTGGGGCAATTTATTGATCAAATGGCAGCAAACCGAAAACGAAAAAAATCGCCAGGAAGACCGTATCACCATCGAATTTCGGGATGATCCGCAAGCCGGGCTGGACAGTCCTAAATGGAAAATCAATACCATTGCCGGCTTTGTCTTTGGCGCCATTTTGGGCGTGATCGTTGTTTTTATTTTGGAATGGCTGGAGTCGGGAATTGTACGTCGCAGCGAAGATGTTGAACGCTATTTAGACATCCCTGTCATTGGCACGATCCCAAATGATTAAAGAAAATAAATTATGAACCTAATTACCCTCACCGACCCACGATCGCCCGTTAGCGAAGCATACCGTACGCTGCGTACGAATTTGTCGTTTTACAGCCTGGATCATCCAATCCATACGTTGGTTGTCACCTCACCATCTCCAAATGAAGAAAAGAGTACGGCCGTTGCCAATCTAGCCGTCACTCTCGCCCAAAGTGGCAAGCGCACTATTTTGGTGGATTGCGATTTACGACGCCCGTCGCTGCACACTCTCTTTGATTTAGAAGCAGAACCAGGGTTAACCAACTATATTTTAGGGGAAAGTGAAGAACTACCTTTGCAAGAAACGGCCGTTGAAAATTTATGGCTGCTGTCCAGCGGACAAAAACCACCCAATCCGGCCGATATGTTAGGCTCCCAAAAATTAGACCAAATTATCAGCACGCTCGTTGACAAAGCAGATATCGTTTTATTTGATGCACCACCGGTTATTGCGGTGACCGATGCGGCCGTATTAGGCGCAAAGGTAGATGGCGTCCTACTTGTACTGACATCTGGCCGAACTCGTCGTGACCATGCCGAACGCGCTAAAGAAACCTTAGAAAAAGCCAAAATCCGCATTGTCGGTGCCGCGTTAACCAACGCGCCGAAAGATAGTGCGGTAGGTAGTTATTGATTTTATTATTTGACGGAGGACGAATGATAAACGAACAATTTTTCGTCATTTGTCCTCTGTCATCGATCAGTTTCCATTACTAGCATTTTTTTAACGCTAGTGAAAGATGTTATACGAGACAAAAACATGAAAGGATTAATTTTAAGTGGTGGCACAGGCTCACGTCTGTATCCACTAACCTATTCAAACGCCAAACAACTCATTCCAGTCGCCAACAAACCGATTTTATTCCGCGTAATTGAATCTATTCGCGATGCGGGTATTACTGAAATTGGCATTGTAGTTGGCAGCACTGGCAAAAAAATCAAAGAGGCCGTTGGTCGCGGTGGGCAATGGGGTGTCAATATCACCTATATTCAGCAAGATCAGCCATTAGGGCTGGCACATGCAGTCAAAGTGTCCCGCGAGTTTCTAGGCGACGACCGTTTTGTCATGTTTCTGGGCGACAATGTGATTGAGGGTGGAATCAGTTCATTGATAACAGAATTCGCCCACAATGATTGGCACAGCCAAATTGTGCTCACACGCATTGATAATCCACAGCAATATGGTGTAGCTGAGTTAGGTGATGACGGCCGTATCATTCGCTTGATCGAAAAGCCTAAAAATCCACCCAGTGACCTCGCACTTGTTGGCATCTATATGTTCGACAAACATATCTTTGAAGCCGTCGACGGCATCCGTCCATCGGCACGTGGTGAGTTAGAAATTACCGACGCCATCCAATGGTTGGTTGACCATGATTACACCGTGCATCCCTTCATCAATCGCGGTTGGTGGATCGATACCGGTAAACAAGAAGATATGCTTGAAGCCAATGATCTGGTCTTGGAAGAAATCGATTACACGGTTGAAGGCTATGTGGATCGCGATAGCAAGGTTGGACGCCGTGTCTGTGTGCAACGAGGTGCCGAAGTGATTAACAGCATTGTACGCGGCCCGTCCATAATTGGCGAAAATGCACGCATCATCAACAGCTACATCGGCCCTTTTACCAGCATCGGCCATGATGTATTGATCGAAAACAGCGAGATCGAACACTCGATGGTATTGGAAGAAAGTAACATTCGCAATATCGGCGCACGCATCCAAGACAGTCTTATTGGCCGTAAGGTGGTCATCGAACGCTCACCGATCAAACCAAAAGCGCTTAAGTTAACGGTTGCCGACCACAGTCAGGTAGGTATTTTGTAATACACCAATAACTCGAACTGTCATACCCGCGCAGGCAGGTATCCATACAGATGGATTCCTGCCTGCGCAGGCTTGTCCCCGTGAAGATGGGGAGCCTGCCCTCACGAATGTGGGGGAATGACTTATCAGCAATATACTTTTATCATGCGTGCATTATTACAACGTGTTTCACAAGCTAGTGTAAAAGTCAACGGCCGTATTGTCGGCCAAATTGAACGCGGTTTTGTGATCTTGCTGGGTGTTACCCACAACGATACACAAGCTGAGGCAGATTGGTTAGCCGCCAAAATAGCGGGGCTGCGCTTGTTTGAAGATGCCGATGGTAAAATGAATGCCTCATTGGCGCATGTCGATGGCGCATTGTTAATTGTCTCACAGTTTACTTTGTATGGCGATGCGCGTAAGGGAAGACGGCCGTCTTTTTCATATGCTGCCCGCCCCGAACAAGCCGAACCGTTGGTTGACTATTTTATCGAGCAACTACACAAGCGCGGCTTCCAGGTAGAAACTGGCGTTTTTGGGGCGCATATGGACGTGACCATTCATAATGACGGTCCAGTAACATTAATGCTGGAACGCGAAGCTGATTAACAACACAAAATAAGTACGCGGATAAACGCAGATTAAGGGGGATAATCGCGGATTTAATATGCCACATCCTCTAACCTCTCAATTTATCCGCACAATTACACTTTAACTATTATCAAAAGAGGAAGGCGATAAATGTCATTCTGCGCAGGCAGGAATCCAAAGGTCTGATAGCTCTTGACATTTGTTTAGCCTATGCAGAGGAATGAAAACAAAACCTGTATCAAGTCTGATTTTGACAACCTATGCGGTTGTCATATTTTTATTGTCAGCCTGTGGCAATCAACCTGCAGAGCCAATCACCATCACCGCAACAGAATCCACAATAGATGTTATTGAATCTACCCATACGGCCGTTCCCACCGCAACGGCCGTGCCACCGACAACCACACCTATCCCCACCGCCCCACCCGGTTCTACAGCCACGCCAACACCGCAACCATCACCAACGCACACTCCCTTCCCAACGGCAACCGCAATCCCAGCAGAACTACTCACACCCGTCGCCCATGCGCCTGATGTGCAGCCACCACCCTATGCCCCGAGTGAATGCAGCGACCGTTTCCCTTGCAACGAAGATGTTGAAGCGTGGGAAGCAAGAATTCGGGTTCCCGCAGGCTTCAAAGTCAGCTATCTAGCCCAGATTCCACATCCCGAACTGCCAGAGTTTGGCTCCCAATTGACCAGCATGACCTTTGGTCCCGATGGCTTGTTGTATGTAGCAACAACCAAAGGTGAAATTTATAAAATCACCGCTGATGGCAGCTACGAACTATATGTAGACGGCTTCACTGTACCTACAGGCTTAGCCTTCCAACCCGGTACAGAAAAACTGTTTGTCTCCAACCGCGTCGAAGACCGCAATGTCAATGGCGAGGGACAAATCTCAGTGGTTGAAAATGGAGAAATCACAACGTTGTTTGACGGCTTGCCTTGCTGTTATATTGGTATGCACGGCCCCAACGGCATTGCCTTTGGTCCTGATGGATATGGGTACGTCGGTGTTGGTGGGCGTGCTGACCACGGCGAAATATTGGACGGCTCTAACCAACAAGATGAACTGCAACCCAATGAGGCTGTAATTTTGCGTTTCCATCCTGATGGGAGTGAAGTCGAACCCTATGCCTGGGGTTTCCGCAATCCCTATGACATTGCCTGGGATGCACTTGGCAACCTGTATGCAACTGATAACGGCCGTGACGGTAATGCCGAGGACGGGGACATCGTGCCAGAAGAGTTGAAACGAGTTGAACCAGGTGGGCAACATGGCTATCCCTATTTCGATTGTCCCGCCTGCTTCGGTATTCCTGATGGGGTTGAAATTGTGCCACCGGTTTATGAATTTGAGGCTCATAGCGTACCGGCCGGCATTACAACCTATCTGCACGAACAATTTCCCGGCTATTATAACAGTCAATTCTTAGTATTATGGACCGCCTTGCCTTTTGCCTCCAAAGTTGTGCGCTATACGGCCGATGGCACAGCCAGCACCTTTTCAACCGGTTATGCCGCCCCTATCGATGTTGTCACCGGTCACGACGGCGCACTATATGTGGGTGACTATGCGACAGGGATTATTTTTAAGATCGAGTATGAGGGGTAGGCAAGGTGGCAAAGGGTGTGTTTCATTTCGGTT
>JAGRDI010000109.1 GCA_020432765.1 Anaerolineales bacterium
GCTGCCCACGCTCCATTTACAAGGGGGTTTTCTATGGGTAAATTATGGGGCGGCCGTTTCGCCAAACAGACCGATGCGCTTGTGCATCAATTTAATGCCAGCATTCGCTTTGATGCCCGTTTGTATGACCAAGATATAAGCGGCAGCATTGCCTGGGCACAGGGTCTGTTGCAAATTGGCGTACTGACAACTACCGAAGCCGCCGCCATTGTTGGTGGACTGGAAACAGTCCGCAGCGAATTTGCCGCGCAGACGTTTGTTTTTGAGGTTGGTGATGAAGATATCCATACGGCCGTTGAGCGGCGGCTCATTGAATTAGTTGGTCCCGTTGGTGGCAAACTGCACACCGGACGCAGTCGTAATGACCAGGTAGCCACTGACTTTCGTTTATGGGTGATGGCTGCTTGTCAAGAAATTCAAGCCTATATCGGCGCATTACAGGAAGCGTTGATTGAATCGGCGCAGGAGCAGTTGAATTTGCCCATGCCTGGGTATACGCATTTGCAGCATGCCCAACCGATTACATGGGGGCATTGGATTTTGTCCCACTTTTGGCCGTTGACACGTGATGTAGAGCGTTTTGGACAGGTGTATCAGCGCACGGCCGTTCTGCCATTAGGTTCGGCCGCCTTTGCCGGTTCATCCTATCCATTGGACCGTGAAATGCTGGCTGCCGAGCTTGGCTTCCAGCGTATCAGCGAAAACAGCCTGGACGGGGTCTCAGATCGTGATTTCGCGGCCGATTTTCTCTACGCTGTGGCAATGGTTGGTTTGCACTTGAGTCGTTTGTCAGAACAGCTTGTATTATTCAGCAGCAGTGAATTTGGTTTTGTCCGCCTCGATGATGCCTACAGTACTGGTTCCAGCATCATGCCGCAAAAGAAAAACCCGGATACATTAGAATTAACACGCGGCAAAAGCGGCCGTCTAATTGGCAATCTAACTGGCTTGCTGGTCACACTTAAAGGATTGCCTTCTTCCTATGATAAGGATTTACAGGAAGACAAAGAACCTGTATTTGATGCGTTTGATACATTGGCAGTGGCTTTGCCCGTGATGGCAGGGCTTGTTTCAACATTGGTTGTCCAGCCTGCGGCATTGGCACGGCAGTTAGAGCCGGGCTTATTAGCGACTGAATTAGCCGATTACCTGGCCAAAAGAGGTGTGCCTTTTCGTGAAGCACATAGTTTGGTGGGACAGGCTGTGCGTTTAGCGGAGATGAAAACAATTCCCTTTGATACCTTGACTGTGACCGATTTGCAAAGTATCAGCCCCCATTTTGGGATGGATGCGGCTGCTGTGTTACAAGTGTCGACGGCTCTGGCGCAACGCAATATTCATGGCGGCACGGGACCTGAAGCGTTAGCCATACAATTGGAAAATGCGAAGAGGTGGCAAAGCGGCAAAGCAGAAGAGTAGCAGACCCTTTTGTTAATAATTGTGAAACTCGGCAACTATGCAACCTTTAACCATGCTGCTCTGAACTATCACCTTCAAGAATTTCTTTTATATTTTGTATGAGTTCGTTATAGGTTATGGGTTTGGGGAGGTAGCGTGTTGCACCGGCACGCATACCTTCTGCGGCGTCTTCAGGCTGGGTTTTTGCACTGAGCATTAAAACGGGGAGTACGGCCGTTTCTGCTTGCAAACGCAATCGACGGCAGACCTCATACCCATCAATATGGGGCATCATTACATCCAAAATAACCAAATCTGGCAGGTCAAGTTTGATTTGTTTAAGTGCATCACGCCCATCAACGGCTTCAGTCACCCGGAAGCCGGCACGTTCCAACATCAATCGAAAGAGGTCGCGAGTCAAGACCTCATCGTCCACTACCATCACGGTCCAATTCACTTTAAGTGTACTCCTTCTTGTTTAATAATGCCTTCTCCACTGACTGCAACATTAGCATAAATTCGCGAGCCTGCCCAAAAATGAATCGCTTTTGTAACCATAGCTTTAGTTTGATGATCCAAAGCGTGGAAACAGCTTTTGCAGCGTAAGCCAATTTGTAATCCGTTCTTGTTAAATTCTTAATAAAGCGGTGTTTATTTATCTTGCCGGAAGCCTATATCTTCTTGCGAGGTACTGTGGAGCGAATGGATAAGCAGAACAGTAGCATTCAAAAAAAACATATTCTTGTCGTTGACGATGAAATTTTATTACGCGAGTTGTTGCGTGATCAATTGGTAGCTGCCGGCTATGCGGTAACCCTTGCTGAGGACGGACAGGCCGGTTTACAAGCTGCCCTGATGCAAAAACCCGATTTGATTATTTTGGACGTGATGATGCCGCGTATGGATGGCTTTGAAACCTGCACACGCATTCGAGAAACGCCACTAATTGCCGACGTGCCAGTTATTTTTTTGACTGCCAGCATAACTCGTGAAAACCGTCAGCGTGCTTTTGCTTTGGGTGCAGATGATTTTGTGATGAAACCGTTTGAAAAGGCGGAATTGTTGGCTCAGGTAACGGCCGTTCTGTCTCCGACCCCACCCACAACCAGCGCACAAACTGGCCAAATACTGGCTCTCTTTGGAGCGACTGCTGGTGTAGGCACAACTACTCTTGCTGTCCAAATGAGCCATGCCATGTCTGTACAGAAGGGAGGCCCTGTGATGCTTATTGACCTGGATTTACCTTTGGGTGGCATCGCTGCACGTTTAAAGCTTTATCACAATCCGCATATCATGGATTTGTTGGGTTTGCCCGCAGACCAAATCAGTCTTGAGAACATTTCACAATATGTGCAGCCTTATCGTGCGGGGTTACAGGTTATTGCAGCCCCCGGCTGTTATTCGTCTGCAGCTGCTATGTCTTCAGTTGAAAACCTACACAGCGTATTAAATAACTTGCGTGCGGCCGGTTATCGTATTGTCCTGGATTTGGGCGCTACTCTGAATTCTGTCGCTTTGACAGCTTTACGTCTGGCCGATGTGGCTTATGTGATTACTTCCGGTGAGGCCGAAGCCAATCAACAGCATAACCAATTTATGGCTGCTGCCGCCAATATGGGTCTTGATACGCAGCGCTTAATGCCAGTTGTGAATGAAATCCATGGTAAATCGTTGACACATTTGGCCTCTAAACCATTGGCATATATTGCGCACGCGAACGAACGCGCCCGCCATTACTTATGGTTATGGGATCAAGGCGTGCAAACATTGCTGGCCGCTTTGGCGCGTTGAACTGGCTTGCCTGGGGTTTAAAACCGCGTCTACAGTCACGAAGATAGCCTTCGCGGTTGCACGCCAGAAACCACGGCTGCGGATTCTTTTCCGCCAAGCTGCCAGGATCATTAAATCGGTAATATCCCCACAACAGCCTCATTTTCTTTCAACTTAAATGCCGGTTTTGTTTTGGTGGATTTGCTGAGGGGTAAACGGCCGTTTTCAATCCAAACAAGACGTTGATTTGTTAGCACCCAAAATGAGCCAGTTCCGATGGCCGCCAATGGGCTGCGTCTGGTTACCAAAACTTTGCCGTATGCATTCGGTTTTGGCGGTTCGGGAACCCATGCCGGCTGACTGCGACGGCCGTAGCCATCAGCCGTGAGGATGGTTAGTTCCGTGTCGGTGATCGGTGCAACCGCCGTAATCCCATCCGTCTTGCCACAATTTGCCGCCTGGCTGCCTGCCGAACGTACGTTGGCCAGTGGCCAACGCCAGCCGCGTCGCTCCTGTGACACCAATATAAACTCTGTCCCTTCCTCAACGCCCCAAACGCCAAGTGGCAAGCCGGGTAAAGGATGATCAAAGCGCAGCGGAATCGGCGCTTCGATATTGCTGATCATCACATTCAGTGGGTAGGCACGCATATACCCTCGTGTTGTTACGATTACCATTTTTGTGGTTGTACGCAGTTGTGACCAGGACGCCAGCGTACACAAGGTTTCGCGTTTTTCCAGCTTGTGCAAATCCGGCAATCCCAGACCCATAGCATGCAAATCAAGCAGTTGGCGTGCGCCTATCAATAAAAAACGGTAAGTCGATGTGACGATTAAGATTTGATCGTCTGGATCAACAAGCAGAGGATAGTTGATTGGTGTGTTTATACCTAAATCAACCAGCGAGATGGGATCGGTCTGCTGCCACAATTCTGTAGGAGTGGAAACGGCCGTTGGCGTCAAACCTGGCCCTAAACCAACTAATACCTTTTGCTGTGACTCTGCTTGCTGGTGCGCACCGTCTAAGCCTTCATCCATGATAATGCGTTTCTGCATCAAAGTCAGATTCACCGGTGTGATTTGTGGTCGTGAACCACGCGCCTCTGGTGGCGGCAAAACATCATTTGGTGTGTAAGCATGCGCTTCAATTTCACCTGTCTCGATGCCATGGGCAATGACGCCTAAGCCCGCCGTCACACTGCTAAACGCATCAAGACTGCGCACCTTTTCTGCGCCGAATTGATGGCATAACAGCTCATAAAACATGGGAATTTGCGCCGAACCGCCTGTACGAATGACCGCATCGATCTCTGTTGCCTCCAACCCGGAAGCCGCAACAGTGCGCAATAATTCAGCCTCAATGGTCATAAAGTCGCTGCGAATAACACGTTCAAATTCAGTGCGTGTGACAAACTCACGCACCTTGAAGTCGGGGCCATCCAGTCGAATTTGTGAGCCGTATTTGTCAGACAATATGCGTTTGGCTTTTTCGACCTCGTCAAACATCTTTAGGCCATAATTGCTAGATACCAAGCTGAGCAGCGCTTCGATTTGATAGCGTCGCTGTGCGGTGCGTGCGATATCTTCTAACACCCGTTTATTTTCGGTCGTTTGCAATTCAATAATCGTTTGCCAACTGGAAAAAGCATCAAAAATCCATTTGGGCATGCTCATGGCTTTGTGGCGCGGTCCATAAAAGCTGCCTTCGCCAAAATGTTTAGGCAGTTTGGCACGGGTTAATTTTTGGTCAAAAATATCACCCGCAATCGGAATACCACCGGTTGCTAACACGGCGCGTTTGCCCAGATCACCCAGGCGCATGACAGTGATATCCAATGTGCCGCCACCAAAATCGAAGACGAGTACATTTTGGGGCGCATCAAGGGTAGTTTCATAACCAAATGCGGCAGCGATGGGTTCAAATTGGAAATAAACTTGTTCATAACCGGCACGAAAGGCAGCTTGCAGCAAACGCCCTTGCGCCAGACGATCATGAGCTTCATCATTGGAAAAATGTACGGGACGACCCAACACAACTTGTTTTAGTTCTTGTCCCAACAGTTTTTCGGCGCGTGTTTTGGCGACCGTCATATAAAGGGCGATCAGGTCTTCAAGCGGGTAAAAATGTTGGCCGACAATAGCGCCAGGATGATCTTCTTCGCGTAGGCGTGATTTGATAGAGAGCATCAAGCGCCCTGGTTCGGAAACGTCCACCCAGGCGTAGGCATCGGTGACGTAATACATATCTTCGGCGTAGACTTCGATTTCACCGATCCAGACTTTGCGGGTTTTGACGACGCGGCCGATATTTTGCGCATAATAACGGTCAACGGCGTCACGGCCGATATGCACCGCTTGCTCATTGGTGATGTAAATGGCGGTACGCAGCACACGTGGATTGGCATTGGTGGGGTCGAGCGGCAAAACCTGAATGGAACGGCCGTCGTAGGTGGCCATGCCTGAATTTGTCGTGCCAAAATCCATGCCAATGATCATGCTGTGCCTCCTCTGATCGCATTTTCCATTACGGCTAGATCTGGGGTTTGCCCTGTCCAAATTTCGAAAGATTCAGCGCCTTGTCGTAGTAACAGCGCCAAGCCATTTTGTGCCGGTACACCAGCGGCTTTGGCTTGCCTTAAAAAACGGGTAGCGGGTGGATTGTAAATCAGGTCGTAGACGAAGGCTCCCATCGGGAAGGGGAGGTCCTCTGGCCAGATGGAGATGTCAGGTGAGTTTAGCATCCCAACTGGCGTCGTGTTGATGATGAGTGGTTCTTTTGTGGAGGTGCTGACTGCTTTTAAGGCTTGTAACGGCCGTGCCATCAAAGCGGCGTCATCAATAAAGGGCACCAGATCGGCCACTAAATCAATCGCTTGATCAAGCTGCCGTGCTAAAACCTGGACTTGGGCGCCGGCGCGTGCCAGGCCAAAAGCAATTGCACGCGCCGAGCCACCTGCACCCAATACGATGCAGTCACGGCCGTTGACATCAATACCCAACGCCACCAGATCGGCCATGAAGCCTGACCAGTCGGTGTTATATCCCGTCAGATGTCCACTGGGCCCAACCTTGATGGTATTGACAGCCCCTACGGCTTGTGCGCCTTCTGTGATTTCATCCAGGTGTGGCATGACTGCTTGTTTGTGCGGTACGGTCACATTTACACCCCGAAAGCCAAGCGCCGCGAGTCCGGCAACGGCCGTGGCTATATGTTCAGGACGTACTGGCATGGGGACATAGACCCAGTTTAGCCCCAAATCTTGTGCCGCTGCATTCTGTATTTGGGGACTCAAGCTATGTGAAATTGGCCAGCCGAGCAAACCAATAAGTTGAGTTTTTGCGTTTATTATCATTATGCACTGAATGGTAATTGGTAATGGGTGATTTGTAAATATTATAGCTGCGGGTTGCAACTTCACGCAAAGTGACAGCGTACGTTATTTGTTTATTGGTGGAGGAACGATGATTTCGCCTGGTTTTGTATCGTTGAGGGCTTTGGATTGGCACAGAAACGGCCGTCTGCCCATGCCGCCATGAAACTCATACACATTTTCCGCAACCTGTAAGCGAATGATATAACCGGGGATTTCAACAGGTGTGTACATTTTGCCGCCTTGGCGACAGCCCATACTGCCATCTGGCCAGGTTTGCGGCTGATAATTCAAAAAAGTGACATCTTCGACTGCGATGTCGAGTTGTTTGGCCAAACTCTTTTGTGTTAATTGGATCGCTTTTTGGGCATCCGCATCATGGGGCAATGTGCTGTCAGGCTCTGCTATTATCAAGATTTCACTGGTAGGGGTCATGCTTTCTTGCGCGTCTATAACTTCTTCTGTGGGATTTGGTTGGTAGGTCGCGGGGTCTGTTTCTATTTCTGTCTGGGGAGGGGTGACGGTGGGCACAATTACGGCCGCTGCGTCCCCTTCTTCTACAATTGCCACGGCCGTTTCCGGCGGCGGACTCGTCGGTACACAAGCGGATAAGGCGAAAAGCGCCAATCCTAAAATTGCTGATAAGCGTGTAAATAATGCAGTCATTTTTTGTTCACCTCGTACAAACTTATGGGCGCAGGACATACAAAGATGTTAATCGTTTTTTGCAGAGTTCCGATGCACCCGTAAAACTATCTACAGCTTAGAACGAGCTGGTTTGTATAAAAGTTCCGGCTGATGTGCTGAAACTCTGGACAGTCCAATCTTTACGCAAAGGTTAGGGTAGGTTGAACAAAATCGCACGTACATCGGAATGGAGTATACTGGCAAGTATGCTTAATTTCAGATTTATGGGGCAGCATGGGCAATAAAATCCTGATTGTTGAAGATAACGAAGCCGTTGCACTTGGACTGCGTTTCGGCTTTGAAAAAGAAGATTTTACCGTTTTGCAGGCGACAACTGCCAAAGACGGCCGTAAACTCGCGCCGCGTGCGGATATTATTCTTTTAGATGTGCGCTTGCCGGATAGTGATGGGTTTGAATTATGCCGCCAACTACGTGCGGCCAATTTGCGACAACCGATCTTAATGCTCACAGCCAAGGATGATTTGATCGATAAAATCATTGGGTTAGAGGTTGGTGCAGATGATTATATGACCAAACCGTTTGAGCTGCGTGAAGTCGTCGCCCGCATTCGCGCCTTACTGCGGCGTGCTTATGGCACATTGTCGACCCAAGAAACGGCCGTCATGCACATTGGCAGCCTCATTATTGACCTGAGTAACCAACGGGTTATGCGCAATGAGGAAGAAATCCACCTGACCAGCACTGAATTTAAACTCTTAACTTATCTAGCCCAACAGCCCAACCGCATCGTTGATCGTCAAACCCTCATCGAACAAGTCTGGGGATATGAATATTATTTCGGTGACCAACGTACAGTCGATGTGCATGTGCGTAATTTGCGCCAGAAAATAGAAATCAACCCCCACATTCCTGATTATATCGTGACTGTACGCGGCCAAGGTTACAAATTGGCGACAGAGAGCAGTGTTCCCTAAATGCCGCGTGGATCACTGATTTTGCCCGTAACGGCCGTTGCTGCCGCCACCGCCGGGCTGGCTAAAAATATCTGTGACGTGGGATGCCCCATGCGTCCCTTGAAATTACGATTGCCTGTCGAAAGACAAATATCTCCCTCACCTAATGTGCCTTGATGCCGACCCATACATGGTCCGCAGCCGGGAGTCGTTAAGGTTGCTCCAGCTTCTAATAAGATTTGCAAGGTGTCATCTTGCAGCGCACGCAGCAGTTCCGGGCGTGACGCTGGCGAGACAAGCATGCGTACATGCGGATGGATTTGTTTGCCACGTAAAATATCGGCAGCGATGCGCATATCTGCGTAACGGCCGTTGGTACATGTCCCCAAAAATACTGCATCAATGTGCTGCCCAACCACTGCCGATAAATCAACCACATCATCGACTGAATGTGGCACAGCTATTTGTGGCTCCAAATTTTCCAGGTTGATAGTGATGGTTTGAGCGTAATTTGCATGCGGGTCAATAAATAGCCAGTTTGGCACCGCAAAATGTTCGGCTACTTCGCCGTCAGGCGGGAAAATACCAACCTTAGCGCCCAACTCAATCGCCATACTGGCAATGGTTTGTCGTTGATTGAGCGGCATCCATTCCAATCCGTGATATTCGATGGCGGCGTATGTTGCGCCACCGATACCCAAAACTCGTGCTAATTTGAGGGCTAAATCTTTGGCATCAACGTGAGGGTGGAAACGGCCGTTGACCAGCACACGAATCGTTTCCGGCACACGGAACCAGACGTGCCCCGTTGCCCAACTCAAGGCGATGTCGGTAGAACCCATGCCCGTGCCAAAAGCGCCAACTGCACCATAGCTTGTTGAATGTGAATCGGAACCGACGACGATGCGGCCGGGACGTGCCAACTTTTCCTCAACCAATACCTGGTGGCAAATGCCGCGTCCGACTTCAAACAGGCGGATGCCTTGTTCGTGCGCAAAACGCCGGATCACGTTTTGGCTGTCGGCCACGCTGACCGTGGATGCGGGCGCAACATGATCCATCACCAGGACTATCTGGTCGGGATCATACACGCGTTCCGTTTTGAGCTGTTCTTTGAGGATGCGTACCATGCCCGGTGTGAGTGAATCGTGGCCCATGGATATATCTGGCCGCACAATGATCAATTCGCCGGGCTGCACAGGGCGACCGATATTGTGTGAGAGGATTTGTTCGCTTAAAGTTTGTGCCATTTGGTTTTCTTTTTGCCACAGATTGACGCAGATTTTCACGGATAAAAGAATCTGTGTTAATCCGTGGCCTCTATTTAGATAACGGCCGTCGCTGCTTTTAATAAATCAGGGTCAATTTTGACATTCAACAAATCTGCCACCTGAATAACACCCTCACAAATGGGGGGAGGTCTGCTGACAATTTCCTCTTTTAGTTTGAGGAAGAAGCTGAGTTCGGATGGATGGTCAATTCCTGGTAAAGCAGCGAACAAGCCAGCATGGGCTATGCCTAACGATGAACTGGCTTGTGAACCAACCATCACTCCTCTGCCTGCTTGTTGTGCCAGTGACAACATCTGTTTTGAAATTGTGAAGCCGGTACGTGCGGTTTTGATATTGAGAATGTCGAAGGTGTTAAGTGCTAATTCGCGCTGAAGATCGCGAAAGGTAAACGTGCTGTCGTCGGCGATGATCGGCAGATGCTGGCCGGATTGCAGGTTACTGCGTGCCAGGATCAGTTCAACTGGCAGCGGTTCTTCGCAGTACAAAACGCCCATTTCTTTTAGCTGGTCAAGTCGTGTTGCTGCATTTTCGACCGCAAAACCCTCATTGGCATCGGCGTAAAGCTGCATGTCGTCGCCGAATTGGGCTTGTAAGCTATGCAAGCGGCGCACATCAGCAGGCCAGTCGCGGCCAACTTTGACCTTGAGTACGCGCACACCCCGGTCGAAAACACGCTGTGCTTCAGCTAACATGGTGTCATCATCGCTAATGCCTAAAATGTAACTGACGGGGATAGTGGTTGCCGTACATCCCAAAAATTGCGCCAAAGAAACTCCCGTACTCTGCGCCAGGGCGTCCTGTACGGCCATATCTAACGCACCCGA
>JAGRDI010000110.1:0-12677 GCA_020432765.1 Anaerolineales bacterium
TAAAAAACGCCAGTGTCCAATACAACATCTATACCATAAAAAGGAAAGTAGCTGTTAGGGCAGCAGCAGTTACACGAAGTTTCACGGAGTAAGTAAGGAACCCACAATGGAAATTCGCTTAGATAATAAAGTCGCGATTGTGACCGGAGCCGGACGGGGAATTGGCAAAGCTATTGCCCAAAAATTAGCAGAAGCAGGGGCACGGGTTGCTGTAAATGATATTAATCCTGATCGTGCCGAGAAAACGGCCGCTGCCATTCAAAAAGCAGGCGGACAGGCCATCGGTATCGCTGCCGACATCGGTAATAAATTCCAATGTGTACATCTAGTCGAGACTACCCGCGCACAGTGGGGGCAATTAGATATCCTCATCAACAACGCCTCGGTCGAACCGCGTTCTTCCATCCTCAAAACGGATGAATGGGAATGGCAGCGAGTTATGGATGTAAATCTAAAAGGCACATTTTTTATGAGCCAGCTTTGTGGACGTGTCATGGCAGAAGAGAACCAGAAACACGGTGGCGCAATCGTCAACATCGCTTCAATTGCAGGTGTGACACGGCCATTATCAAATCGGGCGGCTTACTGCGCCAGTAAAGCGGGAGTCGTGGGTTTTGCACGCGAATGTGCGCGTGAATATGCAGCTTATGGCATCCGTGTGAACACCATACTACCAGGCATCATCAACACACCTCGTGTTATACCCCATGATCTTCCTACGGAGGAAGTCGCAGCTTGGTTAAAAAATGTGCCGCTGGGTCGCTTGGGATTAGCAGAAGAAGTCGCTGCAGCAGTTCTTTTCTTATGCGCAGATAGCAGCAGTTATATAACCGGCAGCACCCTCACCGTAGACGGCGGCTTGACCATGCGCTGACACATTTTTGTGACTCGGGATTTTACTTTTACTCAATAATTCCCAACTCTAGCAACATATCTTGTGTACCGGCCAAATCGGCCAGATCCGCTAATGAAAGGTTGGGTGCTTGTGCATCAAGCGTTTCCAGGGGGGGTAGGCTGCTCTCAACCTTCACACCAGCAATGACTGGATATTCATAAGTTTGGTCAGCGAAATATTGTTGCCCCGATGTTGACAGCAAAAAGTTGATGAATTTTTCAGCGTTGGTCGGATTTTCGGCCGTTTCCAAAATACCTGCACCCGCTACCATCAACAATGAACCTGGACCTCCACTAGATAAAAACTGGTTACGCGCCGGAAATAAATCGCCCTCTTCGGCTAAGAAACGATATAAATAATAATGGTTTACAAAACCAACATCCACTTCGCCAGCGGCCACACCAGCCACTATTGGCGTGTTATTGGGGTAAACGATTGGATTATTGGCTTGGATGCCTTGCAGCCATTCGCGGGTCTTCTCTTCCCCCCAAGTCACACGCATGGCTGTGACCATCGCTTGGAATGAACCATTGCTTGGTGCCCAGCCGATACGGCCGTTCCATTCTGGCTCCACATAGCCCCACATATCTGTAGGCAATTCATTTTCAGGATCAGTAAAAACATCCGTATTATAGACAACTGTACGTGCTCGTCCTGAAATGCCGACCCAGGCACCGCTCTCAGCAGAAAAGCGTGCAGGTACCTGTTCTAATATATCCTGCGGCAAAACGGCTAACATGCCGGCAGCTTCAACAGCACCTAACCCACCTGGGTCTTGGGCATAAAACAGATCTGCCGGGCTGTTTTCTCCTTCTTCAAGTAATACACCAGCTAATTCGGCTGTACCACCATAACGCACTTCTACATCCAGACCGCTGGCAGCAGCAAATTGGTCAACAAGGGGTTGAATCAGACTTTCGCTGCGCCCGGAGTAAATGATTAATTTGTTACTATCTTCTGTAGTTGTTTCGGTTTGGGTAACGGCCGTATCAGCTTGCTCTTGTGTCAATTGACAAGCAAAAAGAGTGACACCAAATACAGATACGAATATAATCGCCAACATGCGATTCAATTTGAACATAAAATATTTCCTCTTTTATATTGACTAATTTGGCTAGAATTATGGGGAGGGTAGCAGTGAATAACAAGGGTGACCGTTAAGTTAATTCTTAACTATCACTATGGTCAATTTTGGTGCTTTGTTAAGCCTATTATTGAGATGCGTACATTCATGATTTAAGCATGGTTAAATATATATTTTCACCAGCAAGGGACGAAAAAAGAGGTGCATAATGCACCTCCTATATCCATTCAAATTGTATTCAAGCCGTTGGGCCTGCTGCTAACGGAATAATTCGCGTGTGATAATGATGCGTTGAATCTGGCTGGTGCCTTCATAAATCTGATAAATCTTGATGTCACGCATCAATTTTTCTACCGGGTATTCAGACATATACCCATAACCACCAAAGACTTGCACCGCATCCGTACATACCTGCATCGCCATATCCGCCGCAAATCCCTTAGCGTAAGCAGCAGCACGTTTGTCCACAATGCCATTGTCTTCCATCCAGGCTGATTTCCAGACGAGCAACCGTGCAGCTTCAATATTCATGGCCATATCAGCAATTTTATGGCCCACAGCTTGATGCTGCCAGATAGGTTTGCTCATTGAAACCCGTTCTTTGGCATATTTGATCGACTCTTCCAATGCACGCTGAGCGACACCAACCGCACCGGCAGCTACCGAGGGACGACTGTGATCAAAAACGCTCATCGCTGTATAAAATCCTTTACCTTCTTCGCCGAGCAGATTAGCAGCCGGTACCTTGACATTTTCGAAAATGACTTCGGCCGTATCTGAGGCATGCTGGCCCATCTTGTCAAAGGGTTTCCCCACACTCACGCCTTCCGAATCACGATCGACAGCAAAGAAACTCATGCCTTTATAACGCGATCTAGTACCACGCAGTTCAGGGTCGGTATAGGCTAAGACGGTGTAGAAATTGGCGTTGGTAGCACCAGTAATAAAGGTTTTGCTGCCATTGATAACGTAATGATCCCCCTGCTTAACGGCCGTTGTCTGTATACCAGACACATCCGAACCAGCTTCAGGTTCAGTCACACAGTAAGCACATAATTCGCCATTCGCCATACGGCCGCCATATGTTTGTTTTTGCACCTCGCTGCCGGAAAGCAAAATGGGCAGCATTCCGAGGCTGTTAACGCTGATGGCAGTGCTAATACCAGAACAGCCCCACGCTAATTCCTCATTAACAAGGCATTCATCAAACATGCTGAGACCAAGGCCATCATATTCCTCAGGGATATTCATGGTAGTTAAGCCCAATTCCTGCGCTTTTTTAACCACTGGCCAGGGATATTCATGGGTTTTATCATAATGCTCGGCAACGGGAGCGATTTCTTTGCGAGCAAAATCACGCGCCAACTGCTGAATCATTTGTTGTTCTTCACTCAGGGTAAAACTGATTGTTGCACTCATTTTAATAGTGGCTCCTTTTCACTTTTTTTATCTTTGCATCACTTGGTAACCGCATCTTCAGCCGCTTCACCTTCTTCAATAGTATCAACTTCAACAGTTAGAACTTCAGCAGAGTCTTGCGGCGCAACGGCCGTTTCCGCACCATCCTCATCTTCTTCAATGAAGCCTGTTCCGAATAATTTCTCCATGACGGCCAGATCAACCATCATCGGTTCACCATCTTTACCCACATCCAAAACCGCATCACGTGGAATATTACGTTTTTCTGCCAAAGGACCTTCAACCAGCACACGTGATAATGCAATCTCCATGACAGCGCCAGTGTCATCCAAGACAACATCACCCACAATGCCAAGCTTTGTCCCACCAGGCGTCACGACTTGACGCCCATCTAAATCATCTTGACGCAGCCACAGTTTAGCCTCAGGCATTTGTTGATCGTCTGTAAAAACATCTGAATCTTTCACAAGGATGACATCAACCCCTAACAAGACAACATCTTGGCGCTGAATGAGGATGGTTTTGCGTTTAATCAAACCCTCGCGACCAATGTGAAAACCGGTCATCGTTTGCAAATCGGGGTCAAGGTATACATCTTTGGTTTTGCCCAGGATACGGCCGTCAGAGATACTTACTATCGTTTTCCCATCGAAATCTCTACTTAAACGCATACTGCCTTCCTTTTTAATTGAGCTTGATTTTGGTGAGAGTTAGGTAGGGACAATATTGCATAACGCCCACTTTCCCACAGTTCTTAATGATTATATTACGAGACGAGGATGGTGCAAAACATTTGTGACGCACCATGTCATTTATAAATTTAAATATGCGCCGAAACAGCCCGTAGGCGTTCAAACAGTTCACTTAGCATCATCGCCGTTGCCCCCCAAACTTTGTGCTCACCAACTGCGTAATACGGAATTATGACTTCATGGCCACGAAAATCCCAAGGTGCTTCGATACGTGTTGCTGGGTGCATCAGTTTACGCAAAGGTACTTCCAAAATCTCGGCAACTTCATCTTTACTGGCGCTAAAAGACGGCCGTTTCCCGGCCAATGACCAGGCAACAAATGGATGCACTTCATAGTCAGATGGAGGAATATATAAAGAAGCCAATGGTCCTAACACTTCTACCTGTGTCGGCAATATCCCAATTTCCTCTTCGGTTTCACGTAATGCCGTTGTCAAAAGCGTTTCTGCTGCTTCCTTGCGCCCACCAGGGAAAGAAATTTGGCCGGCATGCGAATTCAAATCATCACGGCGCCGGGTCAAAACGACCGTCAGTGTATCGTTGGCACAATACAGCAAAGCTAATACTCCGCCCAAACGCGCCTGCCCATTTAAATTATCGGGCCGCTGACGCGGGCGCACACCTGGCATCATTTTCGCTTGCGCAGCTTGAGCATCAAAATCAGGGATTTGTAATGCTCGACGAACATCATCAACAGTATACACAATATACAAACTACCTTCTACACACTACACTCTATGTTCAAACCTATCGAGTTCCCCAAAAACCAATATTATTTCGGTGGGTAAAACACATAACCACTGCCACGTTCTGAGACAATATACCGTGGCCGGGTGGTATCATCGTTGTCCTCGATTTTGCGGCGCAAACGATGTAAATGGACATGCAAGCGATCTTCAAAAGCAGGTTCATCAGGCCAAAGACGGCGTAAAATATATTCTGTCGTTACGATATGGCCCGCATTACGCATAAGAATGTAGAGCAATTTTGTCTCTGTGGGTGTGAGTAAAGTCGGTTCTCCCTCAATAATTGCATTTCGTTCTGGAAAGTCAATTTCTAGACGTTCATCCACAATAACTGTAGGCTGCAATGCATATTCAAAATAGCCAATGCGCTGCAAAACACGGCCAACCCGTGCGACCAATTCTCCCGGACTAAATGGTTTGACCATATAATCCTCAGCATGCTTTTCAAGTCCTTCGAGAACCGTATTTTCTTCGTTTACGGCCGTTAACATGATCACCGGCATATCGCTATATTGGTGTACCGTACGACAAAACTCAAAACCACTCATGCCGGATGGCATATGTAAATCTACAACTGCCAGGTGTGGCAGACCACGTTCATCAATAATTTTCACAGCCTCTTCACCGGACAACGCCGTGAAAACTTGGTAGCCAGCCTGTGACAAAGTATGTTGTACGATCCGCAAAGTATAGGCATTATCATCCACGGCGATGACAGTTTGTTTTACTGGATCAGATTCAGTCATAAAAGTCGTTTCCTTATCGCGATAATTCCTAGATTATATGGTTACACATTGTTCTCTCTACAAAATGTATGCGCCCAAATAATAACCATACAATTATATGACAAATATGTAACCAATGCCGCGCTGCGAAATGATGTATTTAGGCTTTTTCGGGGTTTGTTCAATCTTGTGGCGCAAGCGGTGAATATAAACCCGCAAACGATCATCGGGGATTGTGTCATATGGCCAAAGCCGCCGCACAATAAACTCACTAGTCACTGTATGACCGGCGTTTCGCATCAAGATATGCAGGAGTTTGTTTTCAGTCGGCGTCAAAGAGATTACATTGTCAGCAATAAATATGCGTTGATTACCAAAATCTACTGCTAACTGTTCGTCTACTTTTGTAATTGGATCCAGTGTATAAGAAAAATCCCCAATACGCCGCAAAACACGTCGCACACGGGCACCTAACTCTCCCGGACTAAAGGGTTTCGTAATGTAATCTTCTACATGATAATCTAGTGCATTAATAATCGTTTCGTCGGCATCAACGGCCGTTAACATGATAATTGGCAAATCGCTAAATTGATGCACGGCTTCACAAAACTCAAAACCATCCATACCAAAAGGCATATTTATATCAACCACAGCCAAATGTGGTAAACCATGCCTTTTTATATGTTTAAGCGCAGCTTCTCCCGAAAGATGGGTCACTACCTGAAAACCAGCGTCTTCAAGGGCATCACCAACCATTCGCAGAATCAAATGATCATCATCCACAACCAATATGTGATAATCCTGAGCATCAAAATTATTCATGGGTGAATTGTAACAGATGGCACAATACCACTCAACTACATAAAGATAGTCTCTTATATTGCTGTTGCGAGAGATTTCTGTCTCGTTATAATTGACGTGAGGAGTTCGCATGATTGTTGTTATTTTGGGCATTGCATGGCTGGCTGGTATCTGGCTTGCATCTATTCTTGAGTGGTCTATAACAACCTGGTTAATTCTCGGTGGTATAGGGTTTGTGAGCGGCTTGCTTTTACGTCGCCAACCAACTTTTCGGCTGCTGCTCATGGCTGTAGCTGTGGGTTGTTTAGGCGCTGTGCGCTTTGTAACGGCCGTTCCCACCATCGACGCCAACCACATCGCCACCTACAACAACACCGGCCCCATCACCCTCACCGGGCTTGTCGTGGACGAACCCGCCATCTTCGACAAATCGATCAATTTACGTGTCGATGCTGACAGTATTCATTTTCCAGATGGCAGCTCGCAAGCCGTCACCGGAACTGCCATGGTGCGTGTCGGGCGCTTTCCCATCATCCCCTACGGCACCCGTCTGCAACTCACTGGTGAACTTGAAACCCCACCCGATGATGGCGAATTTAATTATCGCGCCTATCTGGCTCGTCAGGGAGTTCACAGCCTGATGGCGCGGCCCAAACTCACCATTCTGGCTGATGGCGCGGGTAATCCGATTTATCATGCCATCTATGCCATCAAAGCACGCGCCCAAGAAACAATCACAGCCCTGCTTCCCAATCCACACGCTGCACTGCTCAGTGGCATTTTATTGGGCAATGACAATGGTATCCCTGATAAGCTTGCCGAGGATTTTCGCGCCACCGGCATGACACATATTATTGCGATTTCAGGATTTAATATCGCCATTTTAATCGCCATTCTGGTAAGCCTGGGCGAACCTATTTTTTCGCGGCGCGGGGCTGTATTGGTTGCCATGATCGGTATTGTGCTCTACACCATCCTCGTTGGCGCAGATGCCTCTGTCGTGCGAGCCGCGATTATGGGCAGCATCTTTTTGATTGCCAGCCGCTTGTTAGGACGGCCAAATTTCGCCTATGCCTCCCTTTTTGTGGCAGCATTCATCATGACCCTGGCAAATCCGCAAACCTTATGGGATGTGGGTTTCCAACTCAGTTTCACGGCCACTTTAGGATTGATGCTCTATGCAGACCCCATCACAAATTGGACGCGTGTGCGTTTACAAAACTGGCTGCACAAAGATCATTTGGATCGGGTCATGGGTGTGTTATCAGAGGCTGTTTTATTAACCATCGCTGCCCAAATTTTAACTTTACCTTTAATGGTAGCTACTTTCGGGCAGCTATCACTCATCAGTTTGCCCGCCAATGCGCTGATCTTACCAGCCCAGCCGGCTGTCATGACATGGGGTGGATTGGCAACCTTGGTGGGCATGTTGTTTCCCGCTTTGGGGCAGCTCCTGGCCTGGGTTGCATGGCTTTTCCTCACTTACACCATCGATCTGGTGCAGGTTTTTGCGCAGGTGCCCGGGGCGGTGATTGATGTGGAAATGTCAACGGCCGTTTTAATCGCATGTTACATCATTTTAGGAGCACTCACATGGCTAATTAAACAACCGGCTGAAACTCGTCTGCACGTATGGGATAGTATGCGCAATAATGCCTCAAGGCGACTCGCTCTAAGCAGCAGTTTGGTTTTGATGTTATTGGTTGGTGCATGGCATTTTTCACAACCCGATGGACAACTGCATGTGACCTTCTTCGATGTCGGTCAAGGAGATGCGATTTTTATCCAAACGCCAAGTGGTCGCCAAATATTGATTGACGGCGGCTACTTCCCCACCATTCTAAACGCAGAATTAGGGCAAGCCATGCCTTTTTGGGATCGTGAAATCGATTTGGTTGTGGCCACACATCCTGATGGCGACCACGTTACCGGTCTCGTGGAAGTTTTTGCCCGCTACCAGGTCGGCCAATTGATCACGGACGGCAGTGGCGCCGATGCCTCAACTTTATATGCAGCCCTATTAGAATCTGCTGCCAAACAAGACACGCCCATCCATGTGGCACAGGCGGGTGAAATCTTCCAAATCGAAGATGGTGTGCGTCTTGAGATTGTCAATCCGGGCAATAACCTACAAACAGATGACCGCAATGATAATTCTGTCTCATTGCGTCTGGTCTATGCTGATTTTTCGGTTTTATTGACGGGTGATGCGGAAGCACCAGCGGAAGCGGCAATGTTGGCTGCGGGACGGCCGTTGAGTTCTCTCATATTCAAAGCCGGCCATCACGGCGCACGCACTTCCTCTACTCCTGAATTCCTGGCAGCGGTGCAGCCACAAATCGTTGTCAACTCGTCGGGCATTGACAACAAATTCGGCCATCCACACCCCGATGTCTTACAAAACATTGCTAACATCGGTGCCGTTTTACTGCGTACAGACGAATTAGGAAGCATCGAAGTCATGAGTAATGGGCAAGAAATGTGGTGGCAAGCGCGTCGATAATTTGAATTTCCCACTCGAATGTTTACAATCGCAGCCAATGGTCAATTACAAAGCGCTCCTGCGCACCTACACACGCTTACTATTGCTTGCATTTAGCTTATCGGCTTGTTATCTCAACGGAGAGACAATTGCACCTACCGTGGCGAGTTCGGCGGCCTTCATTCCGACTGCCACTGCCAGCCCGCTCCCAACCGTGACATTAGCCCCAACAGCAACGGCTGTGCCCACCCCCATCACCCCACATCTGGAAATCTCCCCACAAACCATCGAGGAAGATGGGCTGATAACCATCGATCTTGCAGAACTGCCTGAAGCAGGATGGCTCGCAGTTTATAGCACGGACAATGAATCACCAGGTGAACTGTTGGGCTATACGGCCGTTGCTCCCGGCACACATGAAAACCTCACCATAACTATCGACCCAAAAGCCGCCACCCACACCCTCATTGCTCAATTATACGCCGACGGCAGCGAAATAAACACATTCGAGCATCCCGGTCCTGATAGTCCACTGAATGCAGATACCAACATCTCCTTTGATGTCGATATTCAACTGCCCATACCCGCCATCACAGTCAAGGATCAGGTTGTCGCTGCAGACGGCCGTTTGCAAATTGAACGTGCCTTCACCGAGGAACCAGCCTGGTTGGTGATCCAAACTCAAACCGCCGACGGAAATGATGCCATTTTGGGGCAGTTTCCGCTGACTATTGGTGAGCATGAGGATATTAATTTTCCAATCGATTGGCTAAACGCTACCACAGACTTACTTGCCGTCTTGTACACAGACATGGAACAAACTGGTGGTTTTGATCCACATAAAGACAGACCGTTAATGGTTAACGGCGAAACTGTAACGGCCGTATTCCAAGTAACGCTGCCACCAGACCTGCATGTGTATAATCAACCTGTCGTCAACGGGCAATTTGTTGTCAGCCGAGCGGTAACACCGGAACCAGCCTGGTTAGTGGTGTACTTAGAGGAAGAAGGACAGCCAGGCTTAATCATCGGGTCAGCATTCCTTGAAGCCGGCATCAATGAAAATGTGATCGTGACAATTGGAGAAACGGCCGTAACCGATCGCCTCTTCCTGCAACTACACCAAGACACCGCAACACTTGGCGAATTCGATTATCCACGTTCCGACCCACTGCTCACCTATAACGACGCATACCTGGAACCGTGGTTAATGAATACGGCTGCCGGTAACTATTTGATCACAATGGATCAAACCTTGGATACAGATAACAATATCACTGTTCCACTAACTGTTGCCGATTTAGACACCTGGTTAGTCATTTACACAACAAATGGCAATGCTCCCGATAAAATCATCGGTGAAATTTGGCTGCCAGCAGGCGTCAATCAAAACATAAAGGTAGAAATCGATCCAGAGCAGGCAACAGAAACATTGCTGGCTGTCCTGCATCAAGATGTCGCCACCAGTCACATATTTGATTATCCCGATGGCTTGGATGTGCCCCTGCAACGCAACCGCCTCCTCATTCAATCGCCATTTACGTTAGAGTAACCCTCCATAAGCTTTATTACTGGGGTCTGGCAAATTCTAAACTTGTCAGGTTTCTACCACGAGTGGAAGGTGAGCAAATTGATCATAAAACCTGACAAGTCTCCTCTGGTAAAATAAAAAACGCCAGTGTTCAATAATGACACGAATTTAGGCCAACTACTAATTCGCGTGATCCGTGAAATTCGTGGCCGCTTTTTTAACCGTGACTAATCAACCGCCCCGTTTGTACAGCCCACAGATTGGCATAAATGCCATCTTGCGCGACTAACTCTTCGTGACGGCCGTTTTCCTGCAATACCCCACGCTCCAACACATAAATCTGATCCGCATTACGAATCGTGCTCAGGCGATGGGCAATCACGATGGTTGTACGTCCCACGATGATACGTTCCATCGAACGTTGAATGGCGGCTTCGGTTTCATTATCAACTGCCGAAGTCGCCTCATCCAACACCAACACTGGTGGGTTCTTGAGCACAGCACGCGCAATTGAAATGCGCTGGCGCTGGCCGCCAGACAGTTTTTGGCCACGTTCACCCACTATTGTCTCGTAACCGTCAGGCAAATTCATAATAAATTCATGCGCTTCGGCCGTTTTGGCGGCGGTGATGATTGTTTCCATATCGGCGTCAAAGGTACCATAAGCGATATTTTCACGCACGCTGCCGTGGAATAAAAAGACATCCTGGCTGACAAAACCAATCGCCTGCCGTAAATCATGAATCTGCAAATTACGAATGTCATGACCGTCCAGACAAACCCGCCCCTGCTGCACATCATAAAAGCGCAGCAGCAGTTTCACCAGGGTACTTTTGCCCGATCCGGTCGCGCCGACAATGGCGACGGTATGACCTGCGGGGACGTTAATAGAAAGGTTTTTAATGATGGGTTGATTGTTGGGGGAGGAACGGCCGTTGTTTCCCAAATCCTGATCATCCGCATCCGCACCATATGCAAACCCCACGTGGTCAAAAACCACCTTCCCTGCCACCTCAGCAGTAGGCAAGGTTTCTGAGCCGCTTAAGATGTAACGTTCAGTATCCAGCAAATCCAACACACGCGCAGTCGAAGCCATTGCTCGTTGGTACAAATCAAGCGTATCGCCCAGCCGTGTCAGCGGCCATAATAAACGCTGTGTCAAAAAGACCATCGTCGTAAACAAACCCACATTCAAATTACCCTGCAGCACCTGTAAGCCACCCAGAACCATAATTGCAAAAAAACCGACCACAATCACCATGCGAATCAAGGGAATAAAAGCCGAACTAACCCGAATCGCATCCTGATTACTGCTGCGATATGCGCCGCTCAATTCGCTAATCCGTCTCTGTTCAAATTTTTCAGCCGTGAAACTTTTAATCGTGGCAATACCACCAATGTTATTGGCCAACTGCCCATTCAACTCCCCCACCTTTTCACGCACCGCTGCATACAGCGGCGTAAAACGGCGTTGGAAACGCAAAGAACCATACAACACAAACGGCATTGGAATCAATGCCAGCCAGGCTACTTGTGGCGCAACAATAAAAAAGAAAGTGCCAATCGCAACGACTGACGTGAAAATATGCCACAACTCATTCGCACCCACATCCAAAAACCGTTCTAACTGATTGATATCGTCATTCAAAATTGCCAACAATCCGCCTGTGCTGCGATCTTCAAAATATGCCATATCCAATTCCTGCACATGGCTGTACGAATCAACACGCAGTTCATGCTGCACCGTTTGTGCCAGGTTGCGCCATTTGATACTGTATAAATATTGGAATAACGACTCAAAGCCCCAAATAATAATGGTTAAAATCGCCAATACAGTCAACTGCACAAGTGGTTCTGTAACCCCCAACTCACCCAAAAATGAATCTTCTTGGGCTACAACCACATTGACCGCCATACCAATCAATAGCGGAGGCGCTAGATCAAACAAAGTGTTGAGAATGGAATACAAAGAAGCCAGCACAATTTGGCGGCGATGGGCGCTTGAATAGGTTAGCAAACGTCGCAAGGGCGATTTAGTGACATCATCTGTCATAGATAATTCTCCTATCTGGATGTAGGGCGATTTTGCAAATCGCCTTCCGATTTAAAAAATCAGGCTACAGTTTTCATCCCTGATGGCTTTGGAGTAAGCCAGCATCGAATTACCGAGTTTAACAGAACAACAAACACAAATAAAGGTTTGGCCGGAAATCTGGAAGCATCCATCTATTGTCATACCTGC
>JAGRDI010000110.1:12801-13715 GCA_020432765.1 Anaerolineales bacterium
AATAATTTCTAGAGAAACATTTTCGCCGGAGGCACGCGATGAAAGATAAAAAATTAACCCGTTCAGATGACCGTATGGTGGCCGGTGTGGCTGCTGGATTAGCCGAATATTTCGATATTGACCCCGTTATTGCCCGTCTGGTTTTTGTGGCCTTAACCCTGATGGGCGGCCCCGGCATCATCCTGTACATCATCATGTGGATTATTATGCCAGAGGCATAATAACAATTTGCGATTGTAGAGCGGACCTACAGGTTCGCTCATACACAAAAGCCCGGAAGCAGAATAAATACCTGCTTCCGGGCTTTTTTTGTTTGTCATGCTCACAGTTTCGAACAAAAACCAAATCCAAAAAGTGTCATACCGAACGCAGTGAGGAATCCCAAAAATGCCGACTACCACAAAAACCGTTAAGATTCCTCATTTCTCTCGGAATGACATGGATGAATTCATTATGATTTACGGACGGCAAAACAGATTGTCAACTGTGAGCAGCATGTGTTATAGTTGCACACATTCCGGTAAACAAGCAATTGAAGTTAGGTACAGACCATGCCAGCCGAAACGGCCGTTTGCAAACAAGAACCAACAAATAATGAATCCTCGCTAACTAACACAAACATAAAAATTGGCGATGATAAGATCATGATTGGCAACATCAATAACGGTATTTTGTGGGGATGGAACAAAAAAAGGAAACCCAATGATTAAAAATTTTCCAATTGCAGAAGTTGTAAATCTGGCTGAGATGGTCACTTACCAGCCGGGGCAGGTGGTCAGTCGTACTGTGTCGCAAAACAAGCTGGGCAGCTTGACTTTATTTGCTTTTCCAGAAGGCGAAGGCTTAAGCACGCATACCACACCGGCCGATGCACTGGTCTATATTTTAGATGGCGAAGCACAGATTGAGATTGG
>JAGRDI010000111.1 GCA_020432765.1 Anaerolineales bacterium
TGTCCAGTTTTACTGTACCATTACACTGCTCCGTTGTGCTTAAGGGGCAGTAAGGGTTTGATGAGTTGCCATTGTTTATCAGTCATGTCACTTTTATGGACTCGATGTTTATGAGACAATGTTACCTCCCTGTCTTGGTAGATTTTGGTTTTGTCAACTGTCTATTCTACCAGACAGGGAATTTTCAAATGACCTCTTAGACACAGAATCCGATTGAACTAGCTAATTTTATCTGCTTTCCCACGCACCGTTAGCAAAAAAAATGTAGGTGGTTCCATTGTTTGTTAATAACATAGAGCCGTTATCGAATTTTTGCATTGAACTGGTATAGCCTTGTTCCACATCCACTGCATTCCCCAAGCCGTTACGAATCGCGGGAATATCACACCACATTGTGCCAAAGCCGCGCCGTGGAGTGGGGGGGGATTGCGCTGGTGTATTTGCATCTGCACAAGGATATTCAGGATCCCCTTCGTTATACGGAGCATGTTGAAAAATACGCCAGGTACCATTGTTAAAAAGAACTAAAGCTTGAGCATAATCAAGTGGTTCACGCCAAAACATCTTGCCACTTTGAAAATTCTCTTCTACAACAAGACCATTGATAACCGCTCCGGTCGCACAACCTATTTTATTTTGTAACTGATTCCCAGTATTGGCAAATACACCAGTAACAGGGGGGCAGCTAGGTGTTAAGGTTGGTGAGATATCCGTTGCAGTGGGGATAAAAGTTGAACTCGGAACAGCCGTGTTTGTGGGCACAAAGGTCGCAGTGGGTTCCGGTGAATTGGTGGATGAAGGTGTATTTGTGAATACAGGCTGGTTTGTAGCAGTCTCAACAATAATGGAAACCGCAGAAGATATTTCAGTGGCTGGCGTTACAGAATCGAGCTTGGTAGCTAGTTCAGAAGATTGCTCTAATGGTACTGGAACATTATCAGTTGCTTCGGTTAAGGGTTTAAACATTTTTGTATATACAAAATAGGTGCTACCCCCGCAAAAGACTAATGACAAGGCAATGATAATACCCAAAGGTAGCAACCACTTTGATCTAAAAGTATTGTTTTTTTCTGTAGTTTCTCCACTGACCACAGTTGCAGCAACAAAAGGTACTTCAATTTGAGTAGGTGTTATCCCAACAGTTCCTGTAGCTGCTTGTAAAGCAGTAGCCAAATCCCCTGCTGTTGGAAATCGATTGACGGGATCCTTGGCTAGTGCCCTCAAAATCACTTGTTCTACGGATTCAGGGATGGCACTATTGATCTGACGAGGAGCGGGTAATGGATCAAGCATATGTTTAATGACTGTAGCAATAGGGGTTTCTGCGGTATATGGCACACGACCTGTTACTAGCTCGTAAAGCATGACCCCGAGAGAGTAAACATCACTGCGTTTATCTGTTTTATGGCCTTGTCCTTGCTCAGGGGACATGTAATTGGGTGTGCCAATAATTCCACCCGTGCTTGTAAATTTTGAGGTTGATGAAAATAGTTTAGCGATACCGAAGTCAGTTAATAGACAATTCCCACTTTCATCAATTAGAACATTGCTTGGTTTGATATCGCGATGGATGAGACCCTTATTATGAGCATAATCAAGCGCATCTGCTATTTGCGAGATAATTGTTGTCGTTTGAGCTAATGGAATTGAGTAACCATGTAGTAAATCTGCTAATGTCCCTCCCTGAATAAAGGGCATGACGATATATGTGTATCCCTCAGATTCTCCATAATCAAAAACTGGTAAAATATGTGGATGTTGTAATTGGGCGAGAATCTTTGCTTCTTGTTGGAAACGGCCGATGAATTCCGGGTCTTCAGCCAAACGTTTAGGTAAAACTTTTAAGGCAACGTAGCGATCAACGCCTGGTTGGTATCCCTTGTAAACTGCCGCCATTCCACCTTCACCCAGTGGTTCTATTACTTGGTAAGGTCCCAGTTGTTTACCAATGATGTTTTCCATGCTTCCCTCGTTATTTTGACATAGAATGCTTGCAACTTATTCCAATAGTTTATCATGAAGGCACAAATTGCTCCAAATAAACGGCCAGTAAACTGAGTAGGCCAAGTGTGAAGTTATAGCCGACATGCACAAAAATAGCGGTTGTGGTGTTATAGCGACGGCGAATGAGACCCAGAATGATGCCGATGAGAAAAACGACAACGGTTATGGGGGTGAATCCATACTGCACGTGTACGACTGCAAACAAGAGGGATGTGGTAACAAGGCCAAATACCGGTTGAATGGCTCCCCGGAATAAGATTTCTTCACCGATACCAGCGGCAAGCGCGAGAATGAGCCATTCGCCAACGGTATCGAAATCACCTAAGAGCGATTCGTTTAACCCTTCAAGCGTTGCTGCTAAATCGGGGTTTAGCAAGGCCCAAATACCGCCTGCGAGACCTTGCATAAATACTAGGATGGCTATCCAGGCGAGTCCAATTAATAGTTGGGAGGCGGTGGGGCGCACAAGACCTAGCCGTTTTAGTGTGCTTTCTAAGTCTCGGCGTGTGATTACACCGACACCCACAAATGCGACAGCGACGAAGGCGAGTTGTTGGATGATAATGTCCAAAACTGAGACTGCAACGGCCGTTGCTGCTAACTCCTCCAATCCGCCCAAAACCAATGTTAATAAGGTGTTGCCGACTAAGTAACCCGCCAGCACCAGAGCCAATGTATGAACCGGAGAGGCGGGATCAATGGGCATAACGCGACCTAAAAGGCGGCGTGTTGGCAGCAAGCTGACCAAAAAGCCCCACAAACCGATTAAAAACAGTGACCAGCCTGCTGCGGCGATATTCATATCAGGCAGGTCAAAATCAGCTAAATTTGACAGCAACAACGGTGAGGCCACAACAGCAGACAGGCCAAGCAAAACAACAAAACCATTAAAAACAAGCAGCAGAATTGTATAAACACGACGAATATTTTTATCGCTGCTCTCTGCCACAAGGTTTGCCAAAACAATGACAAGGATGAGAAGTGTAACGGGGATGATTAAAGCCATAAAGGGACCTTTTATTGCGTGATTAATACAGGTAGAGATTTGTCAAGTTTTTTCCACGAGTGACTTTTGAATAAATTTGTTGAAAACTTGACAAATCTATTCACTGCGGTATTTCTTTAAATATTGATAAAGGACACCCATTACCGTGGCGGGTTCGGCCGTACGTTCCTGGTTGTATTGGCGTGTGGCGCGGCTGCGGCTGAGATGCAAATAACGGCGGGCCCGTGTGATGCCGACGTATAAGAGACGCAGCCGTTCGCTGATGATGTCGATATGCGCCGATTCTGTGGCGCTGCGCCCGCTGTAGATGCCTGCATTTCCTTGTAAGAGATAGTGTAATTGGGCGGCGGCTTCAGCAGATGGATCGCCACCGAAGGCTTCGTTGACGCCTTGAAAGTAGGCTTCGAGATTGCTGGGAATCCAGTAACCATCGATGCCTACCAGGAAAACAGCATCCCATTCTAAGCCTTTCGCGCTGTGCTGGGTGGCCAAGGTGATGCGACCAGGTGCTGGCTCATAGCCAAAATCAGATGGTTTTGCGATTGGCAGGCTGCGACGTCCAGTGACGACATTGTTGAGTTCGAAAATGAGTTCGGGCAAGCGCCAATCAGGTTGTGCTTCACGCCAGTTTCGCAAGATTGTGGCGATTTGGTAGGCGATGGCCAGGTCTCCATCGTGGCGTTCGCTGTGGGCAAAAAGTTCATCTGCCATGGCTAACACCATATCATCGATGGGCAACGGCCGTAAAAAAAACATTCCGCGCAAAAAAGCAGCAAAGCGTTCCAGATCAGCCAAATCTTCTTCGGAGGCAATGCCAGTCGGCAATGAATTTTCCAAGCCCGCAGCATCCCAGGGAAATAAAAAGGCTTCCGGTTGGTGTACACTGATTAACAGACGTTGCAGATGTTCTTCACGTTCTTCAGCAACTAGAGCTGCCGGGTGTTCGAGTGCGTTTAAGCTGGCATGCGCAGCGATCAATCCTTTTTTGTCTAGTGGATTTGCGAGTACTGTCAAGATAGCATGGATGGCTGAGGCGATTTCGCGTTCACGACTGCTCCCGCGCAAGAGATTATCATAATTGGCATCCAAATCATCCAGGTTTTCGGCAAGTTTGAAACCAAGTTGATTGGTAGGCACGAGGATCGCCAGGGTTTGAGACGGCCGTTCCTGACTATAACGTTGAGCTAATTTCGCAACTGCGGGTAACTCTTCATCTTCACGATGGCTGTAGACTTTGATGTGCAAATTTGCTTCGCTGTCGGGTGGATTGGGTTGTGCGTCGCCGGGCGGTGTGGGTAAGATGTGTTGGCGGCGAAATGTGTTCTCACGCACTTCAAGCACTGGATGTTTGTCGATGACCCAATCGAGTAGGGCATTGGCCGCGCCGAAAATGAGAGGGGCACAGCGTCCGCTGTTGGGTAACGGCCGTTCGTCCACATCATCCCGGTCGCTAAATTCATTGAAGAAGCGCGGATGTGCGGCCGTAAATGTGCTTGTAATTGCCTGGTTGGGATCGCCAACACGTACCCAATTACCACTTGGGCCTGTGAGTTGGCCAAGCAAGATTTCTTGGAGCGGTACACTGTCCTGCGCTTCATCCTCGAGCACCATCGGCCAGCGTTGGCGTAAAATCTGCACGAGATCGGGGCGATTTTCTAATAGATCAACCGCTTTCCAGATAAGGTCATCAAAGTCGAGTTGTCCTTGGCGATTGAGTAAGGTTTGGTAACGGCCGTATATGGCTGCTAACATGTGTAATAAAGGTGATTGTGCAACAGGTGGTTCATCTGCGCCGATTGAATCGAAGTCGATAGCTTGCAGCTTGTCCAAAATGGCATCGGGTCGATAGCGTTCATTTTTGGCTGAGCGAATAAAAGCACGTGCAGTGTTGATAATAGTCGTTCGCCAGCGTGCGATTGTCTGTGGGCTGTTGTCAGGCAAAAAGACGTTCCATAAATCGGGGTTGTCGTCTATCCAATCATCAACAACACGCGCCATGTAGTTGGCTTGTTGGCTGTCAGCTAAGACGGCGGGATCATGCCGGTCACCGCCTAGACCGCTTTCGGCTTGGCGCACGATTTCGAGGGCAAGGCTGTGTAAGGTGCGCACATCAAAACCCTGGTCGGCGTGCAGCTCTTGTTCTTCAAGCCGTTTGCGGATACGTGCACGGAAGGTATCAACGCTGGCATTCAGATAGGTGACGATTAGAATTTGTTGTCCGTTGGCTGAATCGATACGGCCGTTGGCGATTAACTGTGCCGCTAACAAAGACAGGGTGAATGTTTTGCCACTGCCCGGCACAGCACTCACCGCTAAACGGCCGTTTTCATATGTCAATATCGCTTCTTGCGCTGGTCGTAGCTGCATCCTGGCCTTTACTTTTTTCGCCACGAATTACACGAATTTGGGCCGTTTTGATTCGTAAAATCAATGGAATTCGTGGCAAATAGTTTGGTTTATTTACCTATTACCTTTAATAGATTGTTGGTATTATAATCCTGCTCGTTTGTTGGTGCATATTATCAAAATTAACTGCGAGACGCGAAGAGCGGAGGTTTTTCTTTGGGAAGAACTCTCTGGATTCTGTGTCCCCCGCAGTTTTATGAGATTTGTTGTAATTCATGTTGATAAAATGGATAAGACGCTGGCTGAAACCAGGTTTAATTGGATTGATGCTTTTTTACGGTTTCCTTGCGCTCATTGGGAACGGTGTATCTGTGCAGGCGGATGATACACGGTTGGTTGTTGAGAGTACGGCCGTTGTACCAACAGCAATTGGCACAATCGCGGCGGCCACTCCCGATCCCCGTTTTGGCGCGATTGAATCATTTTGGGCGCCTCAAGAAGCAGCTGAGATCGGAGTGGGCTGGGAGCGTATCCTTTTCTATTGGAATGAAGTCCAACCCAAAGATTCCGACGATTGGAACACGCTGCATGTCTTGGAAGAATGGCTGGTTGAAGCCAAGGCTCAAGATCGGATGGTGTTGGGTTTGTTGAAAAACACGCCCGCCTGGGCCACTGATGGCGATCCGTTTTCCGGCGTGCCGCGTGGCCTTTATTTACCGATTGATGATCCTGATAATCTATGGGCTAACTATGTACGCCGTGTAGTCGATTATTATGCTCCTTTGGGCGTGCATAATTGGATCATCTGGAATGAGCCTGAAATCAACAAAGGCGTGTATGGTCATGAGTTTGCTGGCACGACGGAAGATTATTACCAACTGCTCAAGGTGGCCTATCTTGTGGCCAAAGAGGGCGATCCTGAGGCGATAATTCATTTGGCTGGCTGGTCCTATTGGCATGATCCTGGCTTTTTAGCCGAGTTTTTGGAAGTTGTTACGGCTGATCCTGAAGCTGCTGACAACAATTATTTTTTTGATACGCTTTCGCTGCATATCTATTTTCGTGTCGAGACTGTAGCATCCTTGGTGAAAGAAGTGGATCGTATTCAAAATGAGTTTGGGCTGGACAAACCCATCTGGATCAATGAGACCAATGCATCTCCGAATTTAGACCCCTTGTGGCCGGTGCGCCGGCCGCAGTTTCAAGTCGATTTAGATCAGCAAGCGTGGTATATCGTGCAGGCGTATGCGCTTGGTTTTGGTGCAGGCGCAGACAGTATTGCTGTGTATAAACTGATCGACATTTTGCTGCCGGAAGGCGGCGAATCTTTTGGCATTTTGCGCCCAGATTATTCGCCACGGCCTGCGTATCGTGCTTTTGATGTGCTGGTTGAGCAGTTACAAGGGTTTAGCGGTGATGTGCAAACACGCACTTTCCCGGAATATTCGGTGACGACTTTTGACGTGCCTACGGGAACAACCCGCATTTTATGGGCGCGTGAAGACAGTGAAGTTACTGTACAGGTGCCGGCAATTGGCAAAACGGCCGTTTTGATGGACATTTATGGTCAGGCTGAAGAAATAACGCCTGCAAACGACGCTTATCAAATCACTTTGGAGGGTGCACGTTGTGACCGTGAATGTGATATTGGTGGACCGCCGCTTTATTTGATTGAGGAAGAAGTAGCGCATTTACCCTATCCGCCGGTTCCTTATAGTGTGTTGGCGCAAGCCACAGTGACACCTATGCCACGACCCGCGCTTACCTTTACGCCTTGGCCGACGGAGACAGCCACACCAACTGTGACACCGTCTCCTTCCAATACGCCTACCTTGACACCATCGGCGACATCTACGCCATTGCCAAGCAAAACACCCCCGCCGACAGTATTGCCAACGCTGATATTAGCGTCGACTGTGACCGCAACGGATATTGTACCAACGGCCGTACCCGTCCAACCCACAGCCGCTTTAGGGAATGGGCGATTTTTACTATTAGGATTGGGTGCAACGGCAGCCATCCTTTTGGGTATATTCTTTACGCGACGTAAAGGAGGAAACCAATGACAAATATCCTGGTATTACATGGACCGAACCTGAATTTATTAGGACTGCGCGAGCCGGATGTATACGGCCGTATGACACTCGAAGACATCAACCAACATCTGCAAACCTTAGCCGCAGCGCATAGTGTTAAGCTGCGGATTGTGCAATCGAATCATGAAGGCGTTTTGATCGATACGATCCATGAAGTCCGTGCCTGGGCCAATGGCATTTTGATCAATCCGGGCGCTTTCACCCATACCAGTTATGCGCTGCGGGATGCCATCGCTGCTGTAGATTTAGCAACGGTGGAAGTCCATTTGTCGAACGTTTATGCGCGTGAAGCTTTTAGGCATCATTCGGTATTGGCGGCTATTTGTGTGGGGCAAATGAGTGGATTTGGTTGGCGTAGTTACGAATGGGGCTTTTTGGCTTTATTAGCCCATCTGCAAGAAGAATAAAAAAAGCCTGGACATTTATTGTCCAGACTTTTGGCCTTTTTTGATCTTCCCGGTGAAAATTATAATGTGTTTGTAGTGCTTTGCAGGCTGTTATGGGGCTGTATTGGAAAGTTCGATGTACTGTTTGTGTGGCTGCGTTGCGGTAAAGTAGAAGCTTGATGATGTTTTTTGAAATGTTCTTCCTGTCTACAATGTAAATTGTTTTGTTAATTACCAATGCTTTGGTGTTAAGCGCTACAAGTTAAAAGGCTTACTTAATTTATAAGCCAATATTGTTAACAACAATGTTACAGTTTCTGTTTGATACAGTTGACATTTTTCTAGCTGACAATTTTTAAACCATAGAGTCCACAGAAAACATAAAGATTTACTGCTTTTTACTCAAATCCTCCATGAATTCTTTATTGGACACTGGCGTTTTTATTTTACCAGAGGAGACATGTCAGGTTTTATGATCAATTTGTTCACACGCTGCTCGTGGGAGAAACCTGACATGTCTAGAATTCGCCAGACTCCAGTTCTTTACACGCCCTGGGGTGAAATCCCTAAATGCCAATACGCTTTAGTTTGCGAAAACCCAGGTGTTAAATAAGTCGCTAAGATCACAATCACAGTGGAACTCAGCCAACTCCTTGAAATCTTGAGTTGTTGCAATTTGCCAGCGATAGCTTTGATTGTAATCCTGCATAAATGTTGTAAAGGTTTCTGTGCCCATCTGTTTGGCTAATTCATCGACGAATATGGGGCCACGGCCGTATACAATTGCACCATATTCAGCTCCATTATAATCACCTGCGGGCATCCCCACTGGGATTTCAGCATAATCGACACGCGCCCAACGGCCGTCAAGGCTTGCATAATAGGCATCAAACCCTTCCTGTCCATATTGATCCGCATAATAGAGCATTGTGGCATATTGGGTGAGTGCTTCATCCAACCATGGTTCATTGAGCTGATCATTGCCCACCATGTTGTAAAACCATTGGTGTGCAACTTCATGAGCTGTCGTTGATTCCAACAAAATGCTGTTCGGCGTACCTGAACTTGATTCGGTGTCGATATTAAAGATGTTGATATTATTGGCGATAATGCCGGGGTATTCGATGCCTAGAGCGGTTGTAGGCGTGCTGACGATATCAAACTCGCTGTACGGATAGGGGCTGAAACTCTCCTCGAATGTTTGCAAGGCCGCAGCCGCTGTCGCGATTGCTGCTGTTGACCCATTTTGTAGATTAGCAGGAGTATAACTGTTGATGCGTACATCACCTACTTGTTTGCTGTTAACCACATAATCGGTACTTGCGGCCAAGAAGAAGTCACGCGCTGGCCCGGCTGCATAGGTAATTGTTTGTTGGTCTCCGTTTTCTTGTTCGTCAACGGCCGTACCGCTGGCCGCCATCACCAAATCAGAAGGGGCGCTTACTTTGACCAGATAGAGGCTGCTTTCCGCAAAAGTTTCGTCCCCATTGGGCGGTGATGGTTCAATATGCCAACCTGATTCTTCTTGATAGGTAGCGATCATGGGATAGAAATGCGCCAGCGCCAGGATATTTTCGGCGAAAGCCAGGACATTGTATTTGGTGCTGGTTTCGCCGGTGGGAACTTCGGTGACAAAATCCATCGCTACCACAACTTGCTCACCGGGCTGCAGCGGCTCAGCGAGTGGAATTTGCATCACGTCCCCTTCGTCTAACGCATCAACTGCCTGTCCGTTCAGACGGACATTTGAAATCGTCATCGTGCCGCCCAACTGGTTGGGGAATTGATGGAAGTAGAGGCGATCCAACGCATCATTCGATTGATTCGTATAGCGAACTTCTTGTGTGCCGTTAATTTGAGAGGGTGAGCTAATTTCGATGTCAATGTGGTAAACGGCCGTATCCGTAAGCGTATCCAATACCGGTTGTTCGGCAGATACAAGATTGGCGCGGAAGATGTCGCGATCATCCCAGGCGTTGTCGAAGAGGGTGGGCGCAGGTAGGATTGAGGTTTGGTTTTGGGGTGTATTTGTGGAGGTTGAAACGGCCGTTGGTGCTTCTGTTGTGGGCGTTAGTGCTTCTGTTATGGGCGTTGGTAGTTGTTCGGTTGGGGGTGTGGGTTGGGTACGGCCGTTGCAAGCCGCCAAAATCAAAAGCAGCATTAAGAAACCAACCAACCTTATTTCCATTTCTCTATCCGTGTTCATCTGTGAAAACTTGTACTGAGCCCTGCCGAAGTATTTAAGTCCCATTTCAACCTCTTGTTGTCTTTCAATGAAAGCGTAGTTTAATCGATATTACGTAGAATTACCTTAAACGTCTCAAGATCATGAATGCACGGTTAATTTGGGATTGGTCGTGCTGAGTCTATATTGCGAAGCAATTCCCTCTTTTCTAGGTTAAAAAGGATGTATAATAATGATTATGCACCCTGTTAACCACAAACTGACAAAGGTTTGATCCACGATGGATAGCGTGATGATTAAAAATAACTGTTTTGCGCAAAGAAAATTCAATCTTTACGCTTGGAATGGAGTTTGGTAAGAAAGATGCAAATGTCTGCTAAAATCCTTATTGATAGAGATCGACTGGAAAGATTGAGGACCATTGCAGGCACTGGCCCGGTTCTTGTGCTGACGCATGACAACCCTGACCCAGATGCGCTGGCAGCGGGCAAAGCTTTTGCCACTCTGCTTAAATCAGCCTGGAATATCCCCAGCCGTTTGGTATACAGCGGTTTGGTGCTCAGGGCAGAGAACCGCGCTTTGCTCAAACTTTTGACCCCCGAATGGGAGCACAGCGATAGGCTTGTCGCTTTAGATCAATACTCAGCGATAGCCCTATTAGATACTCAGCCAGGGGCCGGGAACAATCGCTTGCCCATTGAGCATATTCCTCAGATTGTCATTGATCATCATCATCCGCTGCGGCCGACCCCAAACGAGGTGCCTTTTTTTGACGTTCAGCCGGAAATTGGGGCTACGGTCACTTTATTGTATCTGTACCTGGAGGCTGTGGAGGTCGTTCCTGATTCAGATTTGGCAACTGCCATGTTTTATGGTCTCAAAACCGATACTCGCAGCCTATCACGCGGTATCACGCAGCAGGATATATATGTTTATTTCCAGCTATTATCCCAGATTGACCATAACAAATTGATTCAAATAGAACAAGCTGGATTATCGCAGGCCTATTTTCGTGCCTTCAGTAGAGGATTGCATGCCGCCCAAGTATATGACCACTGTATCGTAGCTGATCTGGGGATAATGGATCGCCCGGATCTGACCGCAGAGATGGCTGATATACTTATCCGCCTTGAACAAGCGCGGGCTGTGCTTTGCCTGGGTATTCATGAACAGACTTTGTATCTTTCGGTTCGTACCGAGCCGCTTGGGCAGGATGCGGGTTTACTCGTTCAGCAGGTGATCATTTCTCCAGGTAAAGCGGGCGGGCATGGTATGATGGCCGGTGGTCAGGTTCCGCTTGCCGGGCAAGATGTGACGTATCTGGTAAACGAGATCATCAGCCGTTTTTTGACACTCATGCAGGAAACGAGAAAAGGTGAAAGCTTGTGTTAAGTAGGAGCGAGTGGGAAATTGTGCCATAATCACACGCCAAGTTTATAATCATGTGCGTCTTTTTAGATTAAACATCCAGGAGAGACGCCAAGCCGCTGTACGGCACCAACAAATGAATGAAAATGGAGCGCAGACTG
>JAGRDI010000004.1:0-16466 GCA_020432765.1 Anaerolineales bacterium
TGGGTCAGCAGGTAGGTAGGTTTTGGATAATTTATGGATACGGCCGATTAAACGGCCGTATTTCACAAATAAATCATCATTCCACTGTGCGCCGCGTCGGGGAGGGCCACCTTTGGCACGTACAAAAGCAGTCGCCAAAAAATCTTGCCCCTGTCCGTCTGGAATCACTTCAACCAAACGACGGCTTGTCGAATAAATTGCCGGCGCCACACCCGCACCACCGGCCGCCAGGTAGTTGATCCAATCAACTTCACCAAGGATTAACGGGATTGAACGTCGATGTGTGTGGCCGATGCGCAGGATAAAATCACCATCCTCGCGGCTGAAGGCATACATAAAGCTCTCAAAGCCATCTAATAATTGGATTTGAGCAGGAGTAATGCCATACGCTTGTATAGCCGCTTGCAAAATGCCATTGTGGTAACGATCTCTGATATATTTTTCCATAACCATTCTAGACCTGTCAGGTTACTACATTGATCATAAAACCTGACAGATCTCCTCTGATAAAATAAAAACGCCAGTGTCCAGCACTCATTTATTTTACCTCAATTTTTACCACCCGTGAGATAATGAAAACTTTTATTCGGCACAGTGGCATTGAATTCAATTATGAAAGGCTAGACTAATCTTGAAAAATCATTGTCTACTTCCTTTTCATCGTTTTCTTAATTCATGAGAGTACAATGGCATAGTTGGAGACAATCATGCGAATTTTAGTTGTAGAAGATGAACCGGGTATTGCGAAATTTGTAGGGCAGGGACTAACTGAAGCGGGGTATGCTGTAGATCTGGTGGATAACGGCCGTTCTGCCCTAAACTATGCCTTGTCTGCCAATTATGATGCTTACGTATTCGACATCCTGCTGCCCGGAATGACTGGGTTGGAACTGCTGCGTGAACTGCGCCGCCAGGGCGACAAAACGCCCACGCTCCTGCTCACCGCCCGCGACACCATCGACAATCGCGTTGAAGGGCTGGACGCAGGCGCTGATGATTACCTTATTAAACCCTTTGCCTTTCCTGAACTGGTGGCGCGGGTGCGGGCACTGCTGCGCCGCCCACCTTTGCAAATGGGCAACACCTTGCAGATTGCCGATCTGGAAATGGATACAGCCAGGCGAGAAGTCAAACGAAACGGCCATTTCATTGAACTCAGCCCGCGCGAATTTGCCATCCTCGAATACTTAATGCGCCACCCCTATCAAGCCCTCACCCGCACACAAATTGGCGAACACGTTTGGAACTTCGACTTTTTTAACGAATCCAATGTGGTGGATGTTTATATTGGCTACCTGCGTCGCAAAATTGAGCTAGACGGTGAACCGCCGCTCATTCATACCCTGCGCGGTGTGGGCTATCGCTTGAGCGACGGCGGATAACGGCTATGAAACCTTCACGACTGCCTATCCGCTGGCGACTCACCCTCTGGTATTTGCTCTCTTTCACCGCAATCTTGCTGCTGTTTGCCGGATTTCTCTATTGGCAAGTGCAGCGCAGTTTGCTGGCGCAAATAGACAGTGGCCTGCAACTGGCGGCCACGCAAGCGTTGGTCAATGTGGATGGCGATAACGGCCGTTTAGCCTTCCAAAATCTGGAAAACAGCCCCCAACTCGGCAGCCGCCTGAGCGACGACATTGGTATTTATCTGCTGTCGCCGCAAGGAGCCGTGTGGCAGAAATTGGGCCATGATGAAGAAATGCCCCAGCTATTCCCGGTTGCCGGTTTGCAAACCATCAACGATAAGGATGACCGCTGGCGAGTTTATGGTGAAGCCATCGATCTGCCCGAGCAGCCTGGTGGCTGGTTGATGATGGTGCAATCGCTGGAACCAGTAACAACCACACTGCTTGCCCTCTCGCTGCAATTGCTTTGGGGACTGCCGCTGGCATTGTTGCTGGCTGGAACCGGTGGCTATTTTCTGGCGGGTCGCACCCTGCGCCCCATTGATGACATTACACGCACCGCCCAGGTTATCCACGCCAGTGACCTAAAACAACGTCTCCACCATGTTGGCCCCGCCGATGAAGTGGGTCGATTGGCGGACACGTTCGATGCCATGCTGGATCGGTTAGAAGCCGCGTTTATCCGTGAGCGCCGCTTTACCGGCGATGCTGCGCATGAATTACGCACGCCGCTAACCGCGCTCAAGGGTCGCATTGGTGTGACGCTCAGCCAACCACGCCAGCCGCAGCAATATGTGGACACGCTGCAAGAGATGGAAGGGCAAGTGGATCGATTGATTCGTTTGAGCAGCGATTTGCTGTTCATGGCTCGCCTGGATCAGGGGCAGATGGCACAGCAATGGGAACGCATTGATGTACAAGATTTTTTGGGGGCGATGGTGGATCAGATACAACCGTTAGCCGCTGCCAAAGCGATTGTCATAAGCCAAACTATCCCTACCGCACTAACGTTACAGGGAGACATGGATTTATTGATTCGCCTCTTTCTAAACTTATTGGATAATGCGGTCAAATATACGCCGGAAAACGGCCGTATCACCATCCACGCCAACCAGGACACGACAGACCTGCGCATCACCATTACCGACACTGGCCCCGGCATTGCCACAGAACATTTACCTTATCTGTTTGAGCGTTTTTATCGCGTGGAAACGGCTCGCTCACGGAATGGCACAGAGGCTGGTGGTGCAGGCTTAGGGCTGGCTATTGCTCACGAAATTGCCCGTGCCCACGGCGCTCAGTTGCAGGTGGACAGTCAATTGGATCAAGGGACAACATTTATCATTATATTTCCGTTGCCCAAAGGAGCAAATCTCTCCTTATGAACTTGAACATTTCAATACGGCCACAATCACGCCGCCAATTTGTTGTCTGGCTGGTGGCTTGCTGAAGACATCTGGCTTAATGAAGGGTTTGCCTGGGATACCACGCTCATGTTGGGCATTCACAGCCTGAGCCAGCCCTGGCTGAACAAAGTTTTCTGGCTCATTACCCAAACGGCTGGGCCGTTGATTGTGGTGCTTGTGGCGATAACGGCCGTTTGGTTTTGGTGGCATGACGAAAAAACCACCGCACTCTTATTTATTGTCTCATTTGTGGGCACCTTTCTGCTCAACAGCTTGCTCAAATTCATTTTTGCGCGTCCTCGCCCCGACTTGTTTCCGCCGCTGGTTGTGGAACACAGTTACAGTTTCCCCAGCGGCCATACCATGTCGGCGATTGCCTATTTTGGCTTGTTGGCGCTGGTTCTCTGGCAAAAAGGACATCGTGGTTGGGCGATTTTGGCGGGAGCGTGGGGGCCTCTGGTGGCTCTTAGCCGGGTTTATCTGGGCGCTCATTACCCCAGCGATGTGCTGGCCTCGTTGGCAATTGGCACCATCTGGCTGGTAATTGTCTGGTTTGCCTACACGGGTCACCATGTGAACCAGTCAGATTAATCCCGGCATGGGTAATGGCGGCGCTGTTTTTAGGCTATTGGCTTATCCGGTTGGCAGTGAAACCGTAAAAGTCGTTCCCTTTTTCAATTCACTGCTGACATTAATCGTGCCGCCATGCGCTTGCACAATGGCTTGAGAAATCGCCAAACCCAGCCCAAAACCACCCGTTTCCCGCGCCCGGGCATCATCTGCCCGATAAAACCGCTCAAACAAATGGGGCAACTGTTCCGGCGCAATGCCAGCGCCCGTGTCAGTAATCGTCACTGTAATTGTTTGCCAATGACGAGAAACAGCCACCGTCACCTTTCCTCCGACGGACGTATACTTCAACCCATTTTCCACCAGATTTGTAAACACCTGGCGCAGCCGTTCCGCGTCGCCCGGCACAGTTAAATCAACTTTTGGCGGAATTTCTAGCTGTAAATTCACTTGACTGGCAACGGCGTTGGGCCGCAATTGAGTGATGACCTCACGCAGTAAGCTGTCCAGGGCTACCGGGGCAAAGTCAGCCAGACCGCGCTGCTCTACCCGTGCCAGAGTGAGCATTTGCTCAATGAGGCGGGTCATGCGGTCTACATCCCCTTCCATCGCATTCATCATAGATAATAGTTCAGGCGCTTCACGAGGACGGGATCGCGCCAGACTCAACTGGGTTTTCAACATGCCCAAGGGGGTGCGCAGCTCGTGAGACACATCAGCGGTGAGCTGCCGTTCACGCTGAAAAGCTCTGTCCAGCCGCGCCAACATCTCGTTTAAGGTATGGGCTAATTCCCCAATTTCGTCATCGGGTAAATCCAGGTTCAGCCGTTGGCTGAGGTCAGCGGCGTTGATTTGTTGGGCGGTGTGGGTGATGTCGGCAACAGGCTGCAAGGCACGTCCTGCCAGAAACAAACCGCCAATGGCAGAGAGTGCCAATACAACCGGAATAGCAATCGCCAAGCCCCACAAAATCTGACGCATCACGGCTTGACTGTCCCGCAGCGGGATAGCCAGGATAAGGGTTCCCAGATTGCGTGTACCTTCGGTGAGTGGGCTGCGTAGAAGACGAACGGCCGTTCCTTCAGAAAGCACCGTGTCAAGGGAATATCCTTCTGCGGGCAGGATGATGGGCAAGGGGAATTCGGCAGCACTGCCAATGGTTAGAACGGTTTGTCCATCTGGCGACAACACCCACGCCATGAGATTGCGGGAACGCAAATCGGCCGTTTCGTTAGCCGCCACCGCATACTGCCCTTCGCGCACATCCACAACAGCGTTTAACTGTGCTGCACCCAGGCGTAAAGTTTCGTCAATTTGCTGGTTTTGGGCATTGCGCAGCACAAACACAAAAACGGCTGCAAACACCACCAGCAACACGGCTTCCAGAGCTACCGTCCATAAAACCAATCTGGTACGTAAACTTGTGCGCTTCATAAATGATTTGAAAAAGATTGAGGACTGAAGATTGATGATTAGGTAATCTCCAATCTTCAATCTTTAATCTCCTATTCGATACCCCAAGCCGCGTACTGTATGAATTAGTTTGACCGGATGGCCGTCGTCAATTTTTTTACGCAAGTTGGAGATATAGACCTCAATCAGTTTGGAGCCGGATTCAAATTCCATATTCCAAACATGCTCAATAATTTGATCACGGCTCAACACCTGATGGGGATGACGCATAAGCGTTTCCAGCAGGGCGTACTCTTTGGCGGTGAGTTCAATTACTGAGCCACCACGTTGAGCCAGTTTTGTGGCTGGGTCAAGGGATAAATCAGCAATAACAAGAACGGCCGTTTTCACCGGAGCATCACGCCGAGCCAGGGCACGCAAACGAGCAGTCAGCTCTTCAATAGCAAATGGCTTCACCAGATAATCATCGGCGCCGCTGTCCAGTCCTTTTACTTTGTCAGGCAGGGTGTCACGGGCCGTAAGCATGAGGACAGGCATGTTGAACCCTTCCGCCCGCAGTTGACGGCAGACATCCAGCCCATTCATACCGGGCAGCATAATGTCCAGCAAGATGATGTCATAAGTGGCGCTTTGTACCCAAAGGAAAACATCACGGCCGTTATCCACCACGTCCACGGCATAGGCTTCTTCCTCCAAGCCCTGCTGAATCAGCTTGGCCATCCGGGGTTCATCTTCTACAACTAAAACACGCATAAAAACAGCCTCTATTGGGGCAAACGTTCCGGCGTATTTATCTCTACCAGAACGTTTGCCGCACGTTAGATTAAATTATAAGGCAAATAGAAGTAAACACCTTACTCGATACCGCCTTCTGCCCCGGCCGGGTCTTTATCCACCGCACCAGATTGTGGAGCCAATCCCGGCGCGTGCAGCGTTACAGCTACAGTCAGCCCGTTGGGGTCGTTGAAGAAGGCACTGTTCGGATTCCAACTGAAATGATCTGGCTGGTCGGTATTATCGAAATGGATATCTTTGGTCTCGCCGGGTTTCACGGTGAAGCCGGGCAGCGTGCGATAATAACCTTGTACATCTCCTGTGTCTTTATCGGTAATGGTGTAGTAGATGTCAAAAGTGGTCAAATCGGCCGACCCGGTGTTTGCGACCTTGAACTCCAAATGATCAGGCACACCAGCGCCATCGGCATCTTCATTGTTTTCTACCAGCAAGCCGCTAATCGTAAACCCTTGTGTCGTGCTGCTTTCCTGAATGGGATTGTCCGCCATTGTCGGGTTTGGGTCATCCAAATCATTTTGGCCATCGCCATCCGTATCGGCATTGTTGGGGTCGGTTCCCAGCACCTTTTCGGCCGAATCGGGAATACCGTCCCCATCCGTGTCTGTGCCGTTGGCGGTGGAAGCGCTGCTGCTGGTACTGCCGCTGCTGGACGCTGGAGCTTTGCCGCCGCCACAGGCAGTTAGCAATAAAGCGGATAAGATTGTAATGAACATGAAGGTATAAATTTTATTTGACATAATGTTTTCCTTTGAATTGTAAATTTGATTCTTTTAGATTTCGTAAGGTTTGCCGTGAAGCGTGATACGTGACCAAAGACGTATCACGCATCACGCTTTACGTTTCCTGTCTGAGGAAAACGACGTAAGACGCGCTTAGTAACAGCACAATGGGTAAGGTCAGACCGGCCAGATTGATGAGTTTAAGCCGCATGACTTCTTGCCAGGTGTTCTCGTTAAACTCTTTTTTGATTCCCAACAAGGCATAGCTAATACGTTCGTAATGCTTGGTGGGCGACAGCTCTTCGACGCCGTCGCGTACGGTTTCGTACCATTTGAACTGCTGCAAGGCTTGCTGTTCGCCTGCTTTGTCCAGTCCCAGCGTGGCGAAAAAGCCGCCGGGAAGCTGGTTGTCCAGATCCATCGTGTCGCCAATTTGAGGGAAGATGAAGGCGAAGATGAGCCAGACGATAACGGTCAGCAGCAAGGCATGGTTGCTGTTGGGGATAAGGAGTGTAAAGAACTGCGCCAGCAAGTAGAAGGTCATCAGATAAAGCCAGGACATGCCCATCGTCAGCGCCAGCCGGATGATTTGGTCTCCCGTGAGCCAGACGCGCCCAATAAGGCCTATTGCCAGGAAGGTGACCAGGCCAACGGCCGTCATCAGCGCCGCCAGCAAAATCGCGTTCCCTAACACCTTGCTAGTGAGAAACTGATCCCGATAAACAGGACGGGAGAGGATAAGACGCAGCGTGCCTGCCTGGCGTTCCTTGTTGATGGACGTAAAGCCCAGAATCATAGCCAGCAGCGCCCCGACCATCGCCAGGTAGTTGATGAAATTCTTGGAAACGGCGATGGGATTAAGCGGTGGCGCAGCCGGGAAGTCCGTGCGACCCAAATTGGTCAGGATTTGCACCGATTGCAGGTAATCGTTCATTTGGGTGCGGACGCTGAGCGACCCCAGGCCGATAGCAATCAGACTTAAGCCCAGGAGCATGATCATCGCGGTGAGAAAGAGGCGGTTGCGAAAAGCATCGCTTATTTCTTTGCGGGCAATGATCCAGATCATACGAGTGTGCGGGGGCGTTTGTGTGTGAGTTGTTGTTATTGTGGTCATCATTTTATTTCCTGTTTAGGTAATTTCCCAAAAGTATTCTGAATTCCCAAGGAACGAAATCTGGGAATTCCTTCAAGTAAAAGCGGGTTTCGCTTCATTTTTTTCAAATTATTTCCCCGCTTTTACCTAACGCCGTCCTTTGCGGCGGAAGTAAATGACAGCGCCGACGACAGCCAATCCCATAACGGTTAAGGCCATGTATAAAAATGTCGGGCTATTTTGGACGCGTACCGTCAGCGGGCTATCAGGGCTGGCCGTTTGATCGCTGGTGAGTGCCAGTGAGATTTTCTGGTCGGCAGCTACCTGTGAGGAGGGAACGGTTACGACCACATGGAAAGTTGTTTCCGTGCCTGCCGCCAATGTGGGGACAGCCGCCGGGTTTGTTTGCACAATCCATTTGGCAGGTGTATCTAGCGCCAGTGCTAGATTGGTCACCGCTGCGGCTCCGCTGTTAACGGCCGTTACATCAAAGGTAAAGTCTTTGCCGCTGAATGTCGTCAAATTCAAATTTTGGCTGACAATCTTGACGGCATAGGTGTTTTCCACGTTGAGTGTGACCGGCATGGTTAACTGCTCGCCATCATCGCGGGTGGCGGTGAATTGGGCGACGTAATGACCAACGGCCGTTTCCACCGGTACAGCCACGCGCATGGTCACGAATCCGTATTCATTTGCCGGAACCGTCACCTGATTGACAAGTGGGCCACTCTGCGTAAACGTTGTCTTCAATCCACCGGGTAAGCCAGACAGGGAGAGGGTGTAATCATGGGCAGCGGTCGTTTCGTTGTGAATTTCTAGCTGGTATTCGGCCGTCTGGCTGTCCTGTACTGTCTGGGCCAGAGCCATCTCATCGGCGCGGGCCAGAGAAACAGTGCCTAGCAGCAGGAACAAAACCAGTAAGGAGAAATAAATTCGTTTCATGGCTAACTCTCCAATACCAGCGTTTCGTTACGCTGAAAAACGGCAAATCCGGCAGCAATAAAGAGGGCTGTGGGAGCTAACAAAACGAGCAGCACTGCCAGGGTATGACCGACCAAAGTTCCGGCACTGATAGCACCGCTGCCGGGTGCAAATTGCAGCAGTTCACCACCGATGTTGCGCAAGTGCCAGGTAGGGGAAAGATAGTTGATGGCCTGGGAAACGGCCGTTTCCTGCGGAATCTGGTTAATCACCCCGCTGATACTGTTGACGACACTGCTGTTCGTCATCATGGCATCGGCCATTTGCGGCACCACAAAGCTGAGCAGCACCCACACCACCAGCGAGATGAGAAAGACCGTCGCCGCATTGTTCAGGCGGATGCTTAAGAGCATGGCAAGGCTCAAAAAGATGAGCATGTAAGCCAGCGCCATGATGGTGAAGGTAAAGAGGCGCACCACTTCACCGAAGGTGGGAAAGATACCGCCGATGACCACCAGCAGGACCAGGTTAAAGACGAATACAAGACCCAAAAGGCAGGCGATAACGGCCGTGTTCCCCAGCAGCTTGCCAATCAGCAGTTGATCACGGTAGACCGGACGTGAAAGGATTAGCTTCAAACCACCGGATTCCTTTTCTTCGATGAGGGCGTTGTACCCTAAGATAACGGCAAGAATCGCGCCTACGATGGCTACATACTCTGTCAAATTCGACAAAATGGTCAGGGTATGGATTTCTGGTGCGGGCGGGATGACCGCCACCCCTTCAGCCTGGAGTGAGGTAACTGTTTCATTGTAAATGCGCATCTCAGCTCGTTTGGTGGTGCTGCCGATGTACACAGACAGGATAGATAACCCCAGAAAGAGCAAGGTGATGGTTAAAAAGAGCCGGTTACGAAAGGCGGCTCGGAATTCTTTGCGGGCGATGATGAGTGAGGGGTGCATGGTTAAAATGCTCCTTCAAGGATGGGAGTACGGCCGTTATGCGCTTCCTGCCGTTCAACATCCATATAGATTTCTTCCAATGATGGTGCATCCGGGAACCGCTGCATGACATTTACCAGGGTATCGGCTATGACTAAACGGCCGTGATTCATAATACCGATGCTGGTGCATAATTTGGACGCTTCCGAAAGCTGGTGGGTGTTCATGAAAATAGTGATGCCAAATTCATGATTCAGCCGCACAATCAGGCTGCCGATGTCACGCTGCCCCTCAGGGTCAAGGCCAGATGCTGGTTCATCTAAAAAGAGAATGGCGGGTTGATGCAGAAGGGCTTGCAGAATGCCAATGCGTTGGCGCATTCCTTTGGAGAAGGTGCCGATGCGGCGGTCGCGCCATTCAGGATGGTCAATGAGGGCAAGCAGGTCGGTAATACGGCCGTTTACATTCCGCACGCCTGACAATTCGCCCAAAAAGCGTAAATTCTCGTCCACCGTCAGATCATTATAGAGGCGTACATTTTCGGGTACGTAACCAATGGCCTGCCTCACACCTCGATTTTGCCTGACAATATCGTTGCCAAAAATGGCGGCGCTGCCAGAAGTGGGCAGTAAAAGCGTGGTCAGCAAATTAACGGTGGTCGTCTTTCCGGCACCGTTATGCCCCAAAAAGCCAAAAATCTCACCTCTGGGAATCGTCAACGTAAGATGGTCAACTGCCAGGTTATCACCATAACGGCGGGTTAGTTCAAAGGTTTCTACAGCTGCTACTGTCATGTGTCTATCTCCTTATCATATTCCTGTTTTAGTCAGGAAATAATGGTTATCTGTGTTTACACTGACACATTAAAACAGGGAAAGGTAAAGTGAAGTTTAAGCTGCAAAAAAAACCTTTTTGATGTTTAAATCGCTTCTTAAAGTGTTTTCATCGTTTTCTTAATTCCACTTGTTAATCTAAAACCATCAAAGAAATTTTTTAGCGGTCACACTTGTGACTGCACCATAACCAATGGAGGTTATAGATATGAAAATGAAGAAATGGACGATTGGAGTTTTAGTAATGGCCGGGTTGTTGGTCGGAGGTTTGTTTGGTGGCGTTATTCTGGGTGGACTGCCTGGTCGTGCCGCCGCTGCGCCAGCGGCGCAAACATCAGACCCTTGTATTGAAGATGATGACAGTGCAGAAGCTGCCGATACTGAAGATGTTGACAACGTAGAAGAAGAAGTAGAATGTGGTCCGCAAGATGAAAACGAAGCGGACGAAGGCAATGTATCTAGCGCAGCAGATTGTGCCAATCAGGATGATGACAGTGCAGATGCTGCCGATACCGAAGATACTGACAACGTAGAAGAAGAAGTGGAATGTGGTCCGCAAAATGAAAACGAAGCGGATGAAGACAGTGCAGGCGAGGAAGCTGAGGATGGCAACGAAACTGTTGATACCAGTGATGAAGTTGTGCCAAATGATGTTGGCGTAACGGCCGTTCAAGCCCAAACCATCGCCGAAGAAGCCAATCCCAACACAGCCACTCTGGCAGTGGAATTTGACCGTGAAGGCGGCAAGGACATCTGGGAAGTAGAACTGGACAATGGCCTGGATGTAAAGGTGGACGCCAACAGCGGGCAGATTTTACTCACCGAAACGCGAGACTAACTTCTATCTGTGGCGACAAAGAGGCATCGAAATTTTTCGATGCCTCTTTGTTTTAATCTACCAATGAAAGTTACGCAATCCTAGCCTAAATAAGTTTTGATTCAGTTTTTATTCACTGCCATCTATTACCTACCACAAAGTCACTACTAAATTCACGAATTGGGCGATTTTTATACCGCAGAATATCAAAAACTTAATCACTCTCCCAATAAGTGGACGCATCTGCCAACTTGCTGTCGTCGTCTTCATACACAAACCGCGCCCATATCTTATCTAAAATCTGCTGCGGATCACAGCGCACGCCTTGACGGATGAAATAGTCACAGACACGTTGGATATCGCGCTGCAAAATTTCATAGGCATCTGGATTGACACGGCTGCCAACAAAGTGGGTTTCGCTGCTAACCGCACTGTTGACAACCTGTGGAAAATCGATCAGAGTAATATCACCATTCCAATAAAGGATGTTGTAAGCAGATAGATCACCGTGGATACGGCCGTAACGCAGCATTAAACTGATATTTTCCATTGTCTTTCGGAAAAGCGGCAAGACCTCTGCTTGTTCCAATCTGACTGCATTCAAAGTAGGTGCTGCGCCATGCGCATCACCTACATACCCCATCAAAATCGCATTGTCACTTGCGGCTATTGGTTTAGGAACGGCCGCACCCACAGCATATAGAAATTCTAGGGTTGTATATTCATACATCAGCCAGGATGTATGTGCAACTTGCGCGCCAAAGGTGGTTTTCTTACCCAGGGCACGTAACAAACGCGTATCGGATGCTTTCACGGGACGGCCGTCATTCGTTAATGTTGGTCGACCCTGCCGGTATTGTTTATCATTACGCAAATTGCGGAAAATACGTGGTCGATACACTTTGGCTGCCAGCCAATCAACACCAGCTGCCGGATGAGCCGCACAGCGATAAACATTGGCTTCTTTGCCACCCTTAATTTGGGCTTCGACATCATCAATCAATTCCTGATTATAAAAATCTTGCAGCGAATTCAACAGCCATCCTTCTTCATGCTGCGAAGGTGTATAGGTTGTTTGAAAACCGCCTTCAAGGCCAATTGTTTCAGCAACTTCTGCACTACTTTCTTTTAATGTCTTTTTATCGACATGGACTTTGGGTTTGCGTTTACGCCGCGCCTGGCGATCATTTCTGATTGGGTCCAGTGCATCTTCATAGGCAGCATAAACTTCATAATAATCGTACTTATCCATTGTTAGGGATGGTTCCTTTTTTTGCCACGGATTGCCACGGATTAATACAGCTAATTGTAGCAATAACAGCAGCAGCATTTTTTGAATATTCGGTTAAAGGATAATTGGGAATGAATAAGGGGTTGTGGGGTGGTAACGGCCGTGAATTATAACCAAAGTCCACGACAATTAGTTACGTGTTTAAACACGACATTTAGGCACAAAAAATTTGTTATTGCAGCACAGATGTACCCACACAACGCCTTATTACAATTTCGACCTGTTCAATGATTCTTTTTTGCATCATGTTGTACCTCCAAGTGATAAATCAAGTTAGATTTTAGCTGGTCAAGTGACCGCGAACAGTCTACCATAGATAAAGGTAAGCCGTCAATAGGCAATTATATGATTTATGGGAATGTATCAAAATGTACGCAGGCATTCAGAATTTTAGAGAGTTAGTGACGAATAATACATATTGCGTATTGCGCCACGTTTTTAAATTGCGCAATACGGTCTACGCATTAGCTGGAATACTCTTTTGGCTGGGCCTTATTCTTGCACCTGACACATATGCTCAAGAAAGTAATCCAACATATATTATCCAAATTGGCGATACTTGGACGGCGCTGGCACTGCGTACCATGCAGCCAGAAGCAGACATACGCGCAGCTTATGGTTCCATTAATCAACAACAGCAGCCGACAATCGGCCGCATTATCGATTTTCCAGTCAGTTCGAGCCATATTCGACACGGGCGCTTGACTCGGCCGCTGCGTGGTGGCCTCTTGGAAATAGCAGCAGGTGATAACATTTCCCCCTGGCAGCTTGCCGCTTCTCAAGACTTACAACATCCCTACCGACCGGTATTGATGCGGCCTGTGATTCAACCCGGCAGCTTTCCACTGCGCGAAATGCCACCAGGTTTTGAATGGCTTGAATTGGCACCGGCATCACCCACTCCGGGAGAAGCGCTTGCGATTCGTGGGCAAACATATTCAGAGACGGCCGTCAATGTTCAGCTTAATCAAACCAAGTGGAATACGGGACGCAACGGCCGTGCCTTTGTCGCCATTGGCGCAACCGGTGCTTTTTTTGATGACAAACAAGCTGAACTCTTTATGCACATACAAGATCAACCTGCCTGGAGCCAACCTATCCTTTTCGCCCCTGGCGTTTGGACTTTCGAAGAAATCACCTACAGTGGTCCAGCTGCTGCTATTTCAGATGCTGATATTTTGGATGAACGTAAATGGCTACGCGAAATATGGTCAGAAGCTTCGCCGACACCCTATTGGCAAAGTGACTTTCGTATCCCGCTCGATGATTTTGTCGAGATCAGTTCGCTCTATGGTGCCCGGCGTGCCTACAACAATGGCCCTTATGATCGTTATCATGAGGGCGTTGATTTTAGCGCTTATGGTGGCACACCCGTTTATGCGCCAGCAGATGGTTATATTGCTGTAGCCGAATTCCTCAAAGTTCGTGGTGGCAGCGTCATTATTGATCATGGTTTAGGGGTACATACTGGCACATACCACCTTTCCGAAGTATCCACTGCACCAGGGCAGCAGGTCAAAAAAGGGGAGCTGATCGGTGCGGTCGGCACAACCGGCTTATCGACTGGCAACCACCTGCATTGGGACTTTTTAATTGGTACTGTGTGGATAAACGGCCGTTCCTGGTTAGAAAACGAACTCGGCTGCTGGCTGCTTGCCGGTCTGAAAACACCATGTGCTTCCCCAACAAATAACCGCTCGAATCCAAATTCGCTGTAACGCTTGACAAAACGAATCATTTGTTCTACCATCTATACGAAGATGACATAACGTTAAATACACCAGATTTGGCTTCGTACAATGCGTGAAACCAGCGCCGAAAAACTGGTGCAATACACAAGAATCTTGGAGAGTGTGAGATGAGTGACCAACAAAATGATCCCCAACGCGATCTATTCCCAGCAGAAACAGTCGCACCAGCCGCAGATAAACCACAGCCACCCATGGCAAGTGATGCCTCACTGCAAGCCGCACTAGGCGTATTTGAAAATCACATGCGTGATGAAGGGTTTTCCATCCACACGATCAAAGCTTTTGCCAGCGACATCCGCTTACTGGCAAAATATCTTGGACCTGGGCAGCCGGTTGGCGAAATCGGCACAAAAAATTTAAATGATTTCCTTGACTGGTTGCTCAACGAACGCGGCGTTCCATGCAGTCCAAAGTCCTATGCACGGCGGGTAACAACCTTAAAAGTTTTCTTCGGCTGGTTGTTTGAAACCAATGTTTTGAATGCAGATCCAGCAGTGGCCATTATTCAACACACTGTAACCAGCCCCCTGCCCAAATTGCCCAACGAAGAACAAGTTGACCAGGCGCTGGTTGTCACACAGACAATACGCGAAGGTGACAAAAGCAATAAAGCCGATGCGCGTCCCCATTTATTGCTGACACTGCTGTTACACACCGGCATCAAAAAAGGCGAGGCGATGAATCTGGTTCCCAATCATGTAGATCGCAATGATGCTGCTGAACCGATGCTCTTTGTGCGTTATGCGAATCCGAATTTACGCTACAAAGAACGTAAGCTGCCGCTCGATCCCGACTGGTTAATCGTTTTGGACGAATATCTACACCAATACCAACCACCAGATACGCTTTTCACCTGTACTGCGCGCAATTTAGAATATATTTTGCGTGATGTTGGCGATGCTGCCGGTTTAGATGCGGGGTTATTATCTTTTGAAAACCTGCGGTGGATCTCCGCCCTCAGAGATTGGCGTGCAGGTGTCGAAAAAGACGATATCCGCCAAAAACTTGGCTTATCAAAAATCACCTGGCGTGAGACAAAATCCAAACTGGAAAAGTTATCCACAAAAGAAAACGAGGAATAATTTTACCTTTATTGTAGTTTTATCTCCGCAGTGAAATATTAAATGACCACAAAGGACTCAAAGAAGCTGCACCTGTTTTGTACCTTTGTGATGAAATATGATCTCAATGACTTTATCCACACGCAAGTTAAATGATTTGATTACACTTATACAGCAAAGGTATCCAGATTGGCAGAATTTTGGGCATCCTCAATTTATAGCTGACGAAATCAGCCAGAAACAAATAACCATCAGTAACGCACAAACCCTCATCAATCAAACTGAAGTGGATCAATTAATCGCTCAAGGTGATTATGATGAATTTGTAATACGGCTGAATAAATTAGCAAAACGAACCAACTTATTGTGGCGTAATGTTCCTGCACAGGGAGATACGGCCGTTCTGCACACTCCGACACTCGACAACCCACCATTTTGCACTCAAATGCGCAATTTGCTTTATGGCGACCGGCCAACTGAAGAGCGTTTGCAAAGCTTTTCTGATTATTTAAACACAAATAATCTGCCTAATAAATGGCCATTCGCCACCTTCTTTTTGTTTATTTGCCATTCTGACAGCGAAATAATTGTCAAACCACAACCCATGCGTTGGTTTGTAAAATATATGGGGACAGATGAAAGGGACACACGCAGTCTAGATTTCCAACCTACGCCAAATAAGCACACCTATTCACTGATTAGACAGCAAAGCCAAGCACTGTTAGCCGCTTTAAGACCATTTGGGGCCAAAGATATGGTCGATGTGCAAAGTTTCATTTGGATATGTTTCCGCGAAAGCAAAGCACGCATTGGCCGCCTGCCCCCCAAAGGCCAAATTGCACTGGATATTCCGCCGCCCGATCCAGATGAAGCCATCGAATATACCCCCACAGTCACAGACATGATTCACCCTGCAATCGCGGAACCCAAACTGGCATGGTCAACAGCAGAAGCCGCCGTGTATTCACTCAGTGAACTTGTTTTAGATACTGGCTACACGAAAGATACGGTCGAGATTTGGCTGCAAGCATTGGAACACAAAAAACAAATCGTTTTCTACGGTCCGCCGGGCACCGGCAAAACTTTCACCGCCCAGAAACTGGCGGAATATCTGATTGGTGGCACAGACGGCCAAAGCGAACTCTTGCAATTCCATCCGGCGTATGCGTATGAAGATTTTGTACAGGGCATACGGCCGTTTACCAACATACACGGTACGCTTTCCTACCAGATGCAGCCGGGTCGGTTTATGCAATTTTGTGCAGCAGCACGCCAAAGCCATGGGCCTGCAATATTGATTATCGACGAAATCAATCGTGCCAATATCGCCTCTGTTTTCGGCGAACTCATGTATCTGCTCGAATATCGTGAGCAATCCATCCCCTTAGCAGGCGGTGGCAGTTTTAGTATTCCAGCTAATCTGCGCATTATTGGAACTATGAACACAGC
>JAGRDI010000004.1:16518-41297 GCA_020432765.1 Anaerolineales bacterium
TTCAGCTTGCCCCCATTATGGACAGTTTGCGCCGTCTCCATCAAGAAACAGGATTTCCAATTGAAAAGTTAATCAACCAGATCGAACAACTCAACCACCAAATCGGTGATCCGCATTATTTGGTTGGTCATAGTTTTTTCATGCATCCTGACCTGGTCAATCGACTACCAGCTATCTGGCGTTTTGAAATCGAACCATATTTGGAAGAATTCTTTTTTGACCAACCTGATCGGGTCGAAGCATGGCGCTGGAAAAATGTCGAGGGCAAAGTTGTGGTTTAAGCCTTTTCCATTGGCAGCATACCAAAATTCATGAATAATACAGGGCAGTGATTTATCAATTAAACTGGACACTGGCGTTTTTTATTTTACCAGAAAAGACTTGTCAGGTTTTATGACCAATTTGCTCACAATCCACTCGTGGGAGAAACCTGACATGTCTAGAATTCGCCAGACGCCAGAATTAAATTAAAGTGAGATAGGCATTACAATGAAACAACGTCCCCGCTATTTTTTTGGCTTAATCGGTATCGTGGCAACGGCCGTATTATTTATCATCATGCAGGCTACAACAAATTGGGCCTGGATGCTCAACTGGCTCATTTCTGCCAGCGTCGTTACCTTTGTTTTTTATGCACTCGACAAAGGCTCCGCAAAAGCTGGTACTTATCGCATTCCAGAAATGATATTGCATCTGATGGCCATTATCGGCGGATTTGTAGGCGCTTTGCTGGGCATGTTGGTTTTCCGGCATAAAACTAACTTTCGTGAACATCCTGTCTTTTTACCGGTGATTATTATCAGCTTTGTTTTATGGGCAGCAGCTGCCTACTTCCTTTATCTGCGCTAACAGATGACGAAATACTTCATCACAATTGCTGGCAATATCGGCGTGGGCAAATCAACTCTCGTCAAATTACTATCAGATCGCGCTGGCTGGGATCCAATTTATGAAGCGGTAACTGAAAATCCCTACCTGGCCGATTTTTATGAGGATATGCGGCGTTGGAGTTTTCACTCGCAGGTTTTTTTCCTCGCACGACGGCTGCAGCAGCATCATGCCCTGCTGCAAAACCCAAACTCAGTCATCCAAGATCGCAGTGTATATGAAGATGCAGAAATTTTCGCCCGCAATTTGTACGCAGCCGGCAATATGAGTGAACGCGATTGGCAATCCTATCTCGACCTCTATAACACACTTACAACCATGTTAAAACCCCCAGATTTGGTTGTCTACTTGAAAGCCTCTGTGCCCACCATTGAACGACGCATTACGCAGCGCGGCCGCACATATGAACAAACGATTGCAACCGAATACTTACAAAAAATCAACCAACTTTATGATAATTGGGTTGCGGCTTTCACACTCAGTCCGGTATTGATTGTTGATACGAATAATTTGAACTATGTGCTGCATAAAGACCATCTCGAACAAATCTGGCGGCGCATAGATGACCGGTTACAGGGCAAAGAAACCATTTCCTTCGAAGCATAATATCAGGCAGTACGATACAGCCAAAATTGGATAATTTCGTGCAAGAGCAGCGTGATAACGGCCGTTACCACCAAAAACACCCCCACCACCTCAAGCCCCAAATCCTCGGCCAAAACACCCAACAACGCCGGCAACATCGAAAACCCGATACTCGTAGCGGCCATTTGGAAACCAACCGTATGGCCGACATAACCCACACCTACGCGGTTTGGCGTACCAGACATGAGCGTCGGGAAGGTCGGGCCAATACAAAACCCCAAGAATGCCATACTAAGTGCATTTAAGGTATCACTCTGAGCCATAATGCCCACTGTGGCCAAAATCGTACCCACCAAACATAAACGCAGTAAGCGTTTGCTGCCCACACGCTCAACCACAGCACCCAAAACAATACGCCCAACTGTCATGCCGCTCCAAAAAAAGCTGACCCACAAACCGGCCATAGCCAAATTGACACTGCGGCCTTCGGTGAAAAAGGTATAGGTCCACTGCGCCGTTGAGCCTTCCAAGCCAGTTAAAACAAAGAAAATCAATATACTCAACCAGACAATCACACGCTTGAGCGTCGCACTTATGGAGGCTTGTGATTGGCCTTTTTGTTGAGCGGCCGTATGGACTTGTCGCCATTGCCCCATTGTCAAGCCCAGCGCCAGGCACATCAAAAAATTCAACACACTATTTATGGCAAAGCCAAAGCGCCAGCTCAAGCCTGCCTGAAAGATAGCGGTCATTAAAATTGGACCAAATGCAGCGCCTACACCAAAACTGGCATGCAGCCAATTCATGGTACGCACGCTGTGATTCTCGGCTGCATAATAATTTAAGCCGGCATCGATTGATCCCACACCCCAACCTGTCACTAAACCACAAAACACCAATATCCACCATGATGGGGTTATTGCATAACCCAAATAACCAATTCCACTCAATAGGAAACCCGAAAATAAAAACCAGCCAATACCAATTTTGGCAACCAAGCGCCCCATCGAAATGCTCACCAACAAAAATCCGATGGTAGAGGCCAAGAGTAAACTTCCCAAGGCGCTCAACGACAAACCAAATGAACCACGCACAGAAGGCCAGGCGATCCCCATCAAACTTCCTGCAACGCCAATCATGATAAACCCGGCAAAAGGAATTAATAGTAAATAATTTATTTGTTTTGTTTGTACGCGCATAACAATGTCCTTGTGGTATGATAAAAGTTGCTAATTGTATCACTGTAAGCCATTATGTCGGTATGAATTGTGCCAATTTCGCACATTCTTGCTAAAACAAAATCAGCATCACCGATAAAACTGTCTCTTCATGGACACGATGCAATCAAATTGCATCCATTTAAGTCGCTTACTTCGTGCAATGCGGGATAAAATTTTCTACAAATATGGAGACAAACCTATGCAAAAAAGACCATTTGGCAGCAATAAGTTAAACGTTACCCCCATTGGTATTGGGTTAGCGGCGCTGGGCAGACCCGGTTATATCAACCTAGGACATGCGGCCGATCTGGAATCAAATTATGCCGTGGCAACGATGGAAGCACATGCACATTCAGTACTGGATGCAGCTTGGGCAGCTGGGATACGGTATTTTGATGCGGCGCGTTCGTATGGGCGTGCCGAACAATTTCTGGCTTCCTGGCTCAACGCACGCGCCATAGACCCAACAGAAATCACCGTCGGTTCAAAATGGGGTTACACCTATACGGCCGATTGGCAAGTAAATGCAGCAATCCATGAAGTCAAAGACCATTCTATTACTGTCTTAAACCGTCAGATTGCAGAAAGTCGAGAACAGTTAAGCGCTTATTTAGATTTGTACCAGATTCATTCTGCGACGTTAGACAGCGGCGTTTTAGAAAATACGGCCGTTTTACGAAAATTGGCTGATTTGCGCAATTCAGGACTGTGCATCGGTCTTTCATTAAGTGGGCCACAGCAAGCTGATACCTTGTACAAAGCATTAGAGATAAACTATGATGAACGGCCGTTGTTTGGTGCCGTGCAAGCGACCTGGAATGTTTTAGCACAGGAAGCGGGGACAGCACTCAATGCAGCTCACCAACAAGGTCTGGGAGTCATTGTGAAAGAGGCGGTTGCAAACGGCCGTTTAACCTCACGCAACAGTAACCCCGAATTCCAAAGTAAACGCGCTGTCTTGGGAGCCTTTGCCACAACCAAAGACACAACCATTGATGCCATTGCGATTGCTTATGTACTAGCACAACCCTGGGCATCAGTGGTTTTAAGCGGGGCAGCCAATGTGGCGCATCTACAATCAAATATCACAGCACTTAACGTCAATTTGGACAGTGAAATGTTGGAACAATTAGCGCGTTTAAGCGAAACGCCATCGGTTTATTGGTCTACACGCAGTCAACTAACCTGGAACTAAGTCGAATCAGGGGTCGTTTCTTCGTCAATTGGAGGGGGGACAACGGCCGTTTCACGACCAACAGAATTTGGAGTTAGGTTTGGTAAATCAGGTTGCTGCGCAACATGTCGTTGTACATCGGGCATAATGGCGCGGGCAGTAGATTTTGCACTGGCCAATTGCTCTTGAGTCACATCAGCGTCAGTCAAATCGGCACCAGTCAAATCAGCACCACGTAAATTAGCTGCCCTCAAATTCGCCCAACGTAAATTGGCCATCTTCAAATCAGCATTCCCCAGGTCGGCTCCCCCCAAAATTGCGCCGCGCAGCACAGCCCCCTGAGCATTCACTCCACTCAAATTGGCACCGCGCAAATCGGCGCCGCTTAATCCACAATCTTCCAAATTCGCTCGATTCAGTTCAGCATTACGCAAATTCGCCACGCTCAAATTCGCACGACTTAAATCGGCATCCTTGAGCACGGCATCAGTTAAATTAGCACGGCCTAAAATCGCATCGCGCAAAATCGCATTCGAGAAATTGGTTTGCTGCAAGGTCGCACCACGCAAATTGGCCTGAATTAGATGGGCCTCACGTGCATCTACACCCGTCAAATCGATTTCATTCATTACTGCGCCGTTAAATGAAGCACCTTTTAACGTAGCGCGGCTTAGTTTGACTCGGCTCAGTTTAGCACCTTCCATGTGCGCCTGACTCAAATCAGCACCGGTCAAATCACATTGGGTTAAGTTGGCCATACTCAAATCAGCACCAATTAACAAAGCTTCATGTAAAATAGCCCCGGTTAATTTAGCCCCTTTCAATTTTGCGCCACTTAAATCAGCTTTGGTCAGATTGGCATTCGTCAGGTTAGCATCTTGCAAATCAGCGTTAACAAGCACAACACCACTCAAATTTGCGCGTGTCATAATTGCCGAGGTCAGCTCTGCCTTTGAACAGTTAGCGCCTTGAAAATCAGTGTTACGCAGATAAGCTCCGTGCAATTTTGCGCCGCGCAAATCAGCATTTTGCAAATTAGTGGCACGCAAATCCGTTGCCGATAAATCTGCTTGCTGCAAATTGACGAAGTCCATCTCGGCGCCTTGCAAACTGGCATTTACCAGATAAGAATTATGCAAATCCGCTGCGGTCAGGTCTAAACGGTTGAGATCAAGAATTGGTGTATGTGCTTTCACTAAACCTGATTCATATAAAAAACGGATCACATGCCCTTTGCGCACGGCATCCATACTGCGCAAAATCGCTGCAGTACTGGCACGCGCCACAATGCGTACCTCATCCCTCTCGTCGGAATTTAACAAATCCTTATCAAAAATCAATTCTGTCATTTGCAGCGTATAGGCATTTAGAGCAGCTTCCGATTGTCGTTGGAGTATGCTCTCTCTCTGAGCCTGTCGCGCTGTATAGCTATACCACCAAATACCACAAGCAGCTGTAAGTGGTAACAGTAGCAAACCCAACCAATCCCACAGCGTTTTCCCTTCTTGAAAACCTGACCAGGCCGGTGCGGTGCCAGGCCAGATCGTCCAAATGAGAAGTAGAACGCATAGGATCAAAGCAATGAGGATTAGAAATGAAAGAAATTTATGTTGATCAAAAAATGCACGCAGCTTTTGATCGATTTTCTGGGTTTTTGTCGGCATATAGGGCCTCAAAATTTACAAAATCTTCTCGGTATGAACACACCGAGAAGCAAAGATTTGCTCTGCCGGAGATTGTAACATAAGCAGTCAATACAAGGTGTAAAGAAGGTGTTATCTTTTCGGCCGTTACGTAAACAAGCTGGGTAGTGTGTAATATGAATCCGATTGGCCGGGAAGCTGACAATGCGGAATTATGCCTCCATTGGCCACCAGGGTTTGCAACGACCGTTCCATATCCACCGGCTTCCATTGAAATAACTTACGTACCTCAGCCAATGTTGCTGCGCCTAGCATCCGAAAATACAAAGTCAATAAATGTTCACGCGCCTTACTACGCGAAATTTCACGCGCCTTTACCGGCAAATCGGGGTAAAATCGATGCACAGCCTCATAGACAAAGCTGTAACGCCACACACCCGCTTCTGCCACCGCCACCGGCAAAATCTTAAAATCACGCTGCAGCTGCACTAATGCACGCTCAAATGGACTTTTAGCTGCTTTACTTGTCATCTGTGCTGCACGACGTAAGGCGATGGTGTTTAGTGGTCCCTCGCGCAAAATGGTTTCATAAACCGTTTTCGCCTCGCGTGTGAGCAAACCATCTGCATAGGTTTGCAAATAATCTTCTTCTGGCTCACCAAAATTTTCGCTGAGTGCATAAAAATAGGGCACGGTCGCCAGGCTGACCATCGTCGCTTTGCCACGCAGGATTTTGGCATAATACCACTGCTTTTTGTCCAGCATGTCATCTTTCCAGCCCCAAGTGACATGACCAGGATCATCATGTTTGTCAGCCACCTCGCGATTGCCAACAACGGCCGTCCACAAACTCGGAAACAATATCCCTTTAATCGGCCAAAAGTAAACAAAGCCACACTGGTTAACAAATTCAAGCGCCTGTTCGACGTTTTGCAAGCGCTCAGCTTCACACAAACGAAAAGCAGTGGTGCGGTAACTATCTAAGGTTTCAGGTTGAATCGTCTGCATATGGGCCTAAAAGCTGTCACAAATTACACGAACGACACGAATTTTGGGCAGTATTAATTCAAGCAATTTGTGCAGTTCGTGGCCAAAAACTAATAAATATCTGGGCGGCGGTCAGCAAAAACGGGAATGCGCTCGCGTACGGCCGTTACCATTTCCAAATCAATCGTGGCAGTCAACAGCAGTTCTTGATCACCGCCTTCAACCACAATTTCGCCCCATGGATCGATAATCGCTGAGCGGCCAAAGAAACGTGTATCACCCGTTTGTCCGACGCGGTTACAAGCAATCACAAACATCTGGTTTTCGATGGCGCGCGCACGCAGCAAAGTACGCCAATGCGCCAGGCGTGGATAGGGCCATTCGGCTGGCAGCAAAACGGCCGTTGCGCCCGCCAATGCATACGCCCGAAATAGTTCCGGGAAGCGCAAATCATAGCAGATTGCCAGGCCCATTTTGCCCCAGGCAGTTGCAGCTAGAGACAATTTGTCGCCGGCAGTGAGATATTGCTCTTCGTTCATCAGCCGGAAAAGATGGGTTTTGCTGTAAGCGGTCAGGTTTTGACCGCTTGGGGCTGTGTAAACGGCCGTATTGCCAAATTTTTCGCTGCCTAACACAGACAAACAAGAACCCACAATCGCGATTCGATATTCCTGCGCTAACGCGCCCACTTCTTTAAAAATACCCGCGTCGGTTGTGGTGGCATAATCAGCCGCATGATCTAAATCGTAACCAGTTGACCACAACTCCGGAAACACAACCAGATCCGAGCCCCGCCGTGCTGCCTCGGCCGTCATCTGGCGCACAGTCGCCAGGTTGTGTTCTGGTTCACCCAAAAGAATATCCATTTGTCCTAGTGAGATGGTTAGCTGCTGCATAAGTAAATTATCGCAAAGAATTTAGCAAAGTGCTACCGGACACTGACGTTCTTATTTTACCGGAGAAGACATATCAAGTTTTATGATCAATATGAGGACTTTGTGAAGTTTAGCGACTTCAATAGCAAATGCGTCATACTTCATTACCTGCCGCAGAAATTCCCAGGCCATCAAAAATAAACGCGGAAGGGCCACAAATCTATACACAAAGGTGTAAAATGCGCAACGATCAAATCCTTCCGATAACACGCTGGGTAGCCGCCCTGGTGGTACCTATCTTACTGCTGGCTTTCATCATCCTATACTTACTACCCAACCGCACCGCTGACTATTTTGCCTGGACCATCAACCCCACGATGACATCTATGATGATGGGTGCCGGTTATCTGGCTGGCGCCTATTTCTTTACGCACGTTGTGTTGGCAAAGAAATGGCATCATGTGGCTCTGGGTTTTCCAGCGGTCACTGCATTTGTCTGGTTTATGTTAATCGCTACCATCCTACATTATGACCGCTTCAATCACAACCATCCAGCCTTCATCGCCTGGCTGATTTTGTATGTTGTGACGCCCATCCTCATCCCTGCCTTGTGGTGGTTCAACCGCAAAAAAGACCCTGGCTTGCCAGATGCTTTGGATGTCGTGATCCCCAAGTGGGCACAGACAATCATGGGTATTATTGCCATCGTCACACTGGGCAATGCCGTTTTGATGTTGTTGTTTCCGGCATGGTATATTCCTATCTGGCCCTGGCAGTTATCTCCATTAACGGCGCGAATTGTCGCAGGTTGGTTTGCACTGCCCGGAATGGTTGCGTTAGGCGTCGCTGCCGATTCGCGCTGGAGTGCTGCACGCATAACCTTGCAAAGCCAGATAATCGGTCTTGTCTTGATATTGGTGGCTGTGGCGCGTTCCTGGCAAGAATTTGACGCCGGCAAAGCAGCAACCTGGGTATTTGTAGGCGGTCTGGCAGCGCTGCTTTTGGTAGTTGTGGGATTATACAGTTATGAAACGGCCGTTTACAATAATACCCGCCCTTCCCCGCCAAACAACCAAACTGTTTAAACAAAACGGCCGTTTTCACTTGTTAAAGGAGAAACGGCCGTCTTCCAAAAGGACTAAAGCGGCTAACGGGGTTCGAACCCGTGATCTTTGCTTGGGAAGCAAATGTGATACCACTTCACCATAGCCGCACAATTTGTCTAAATTATAACGTCACAAATAGCAAAGTCAACGCAAAGCGTCAAGCAGCAAAATATAACCTTTGCCGCGTACCGTGCGCAAAATCTGAGGCTTACTGGGGTCATCTTCAATATACTCACGCGCCCAGCGAATGTGCACATCCAGCGTGCGTGTATCCCCTAAAAAATCCGTTTGCCACACATCTTTCATAAGCTGGCGGCGGCTAAGCACCTGGTTAGGATAGCACGCAAACTCCGCCAATAACTGCACGACTTTGGGCGTTACGCGTCGTTCGCCACGACTATTGACATCAATCGCACGTTTGGTCAAATACAACACAATCGACCCGAAACGCACAACTTCTTCCTTGGTCTGATCTACGGGCAATAAATCACGCACTCTGTTAATTAATTTGCGTGATGTAAATGGCTGCATCAGATAAACATCCGCTTCGGCCGTTTCATCAACAGGCTTATTGCTATCTCTGCAATGCACAATGGGGGTATCACCGACATGCATACGAATTCGACGACAAGTACGTGTACCGCTCGAACGCATAGAGGAAGCATCAAACACAACCAAGTCAGGCACATTAGAATCAAGCCAGTCGAAAGCAGATGCGCCGGTTGTGGCTACAAAGACCTTGTATCCAACCTTTTGCAAGGCAGGATCAAAAGAATTTTGCGCCGCACGCTGCCCTTCTACCAACAGTATCGTCGCTGTTTTCATCGTCCCTTCGTCGCTATCATTGCTCTCTTCTAAAGATTTGACATCAAGTCCTCTGGCCTACTGTAACAGATTATAATGGGAAAACTATTGTGAGCAAATGATTATTAAAGCAGTTTATGCTTAAAAACCGGAGCTACCACGAGAATCAGCTAAAATTTTTTTTAAATGCTTAAATTATATAAATGTGTGGGACGAATTACTTTACTCAAAACAAAAGGATTGGTATAATGCCATCAGGTTGAAATCAAGAATAGGAGATCGAGGGAACTGAAACCCTCCCCCCCAAACTGGCACGAGAGAAACGCGACTGGAACAACTTGGTCAAGCCTAGAGCAATGCAACCCTCCCCCTCCCTCGACTCCTGCATTGCTCGAATTTCTAACAAAAAAAGCTATCCCGACAAGGGATAGCTTTTTTTGATCTTGGCGGCAAAGCGATTTCGCAAAGCCGCCCTAAATTTTAAGTTTTTACTCACGCAGCCCATACACACGTAAAGTTTGTGGATGAAACAGCCATGCCAGCCCTAAAAGCGGCTGAATTAAAGGGAAAAAACCATAATCAGCCCCGAAATATGCCCAAACGGTACGGCCGATTACATCCCCCATAACAATGCTCAAAATGCCCACGATGACGGTCATTGCTGTTTCAAAAATCAAGACACCCACAGACAGTCGCCAGGCCCACTTTTTATGAATGGCAAATCCAACCGTAGCTGCTAAATAACACAACGCAGCGATTAAACTCAATGTCGCTGCCAGTTCATTCACTGGACCAGGTTTAAAAAACAGTTGGTAAAGCGCACGCACACCGGTTGATAAAGCCAAAACTGGATAAGAAATTGCCAAAATCACCCCAGCCGCCGCGATAAAACCAGATAAGCCATTTTCTGCTGAACGCTCTTCTGGGGAAGTTGATTCTGTCTCTACTACAGCTTGTTTTGGTTGCTCCATTCCAGGATTTTATCACAATAACAAATAGTATGTAAGGTCGATAATTTTGTACTGCAGGTTGCTTATAATTTTCGCAAAATTAATAGGCTCAAACAATAGCGTGTCACCACTATAAGGCAATGTTACAATGCAAATAAGAAACAAAAAGCGGAGATTATGGGATGTCTTCAAATTTCGACAGTACTGAGTTCATACAAGAGGAAAATAGCCGGCCAACACAACGCGGAAAAAGCTGTTTATTCGTGGGTTTGCTCCTCATTTTAATCACCAGCCTGTTGGCCTCATCCGTTTATAGTATTATTTGGTTTTTTGATCGTGAACAGACTGCCAATGAAACGCCCATGCCCACACTAACCCCGGAAGCAATGGCTGCTGCGAATGATTCTAACGAACAATCGATTCCAACACCAAAGTCACAGGGAGCAACGGCCGTTGTGCCCGCTCCTAGCATGCATAACCGCATCGTCTTAATCAATTCTGAAAACCAAATCGAAACCGTAGCACCCGATGGGTCGGATCGCCAAACCCTCACATCTAAAGACGATATCATCTTCCAATTTCCTGCCTGGGCGCCAGACGGCAGCCAAATTGCAGCCATTGGCGGGAAATCCAACGGTGCCGGCGTTTTCACATTATCTGACATCAATAATGTCGATGATACCGCTAATCTACAAGAGCTCTATTTTAGCGGCCCGCAAAATCCTTTTTATCTCTATTGGTCGCCAGACAGCCGACAAATCAGTTTTCTCGCAAACAAACCCAGCGAAGGGCTTGGCCTAAACTTGTTGGATGCTGCCGATACTACTTCAAATCGCGTGATCGCCACAGGCAGTCCCGTTTATTGGAATTGGACACAGAATAGCACCGAAATGCTGCTGCATGCTGGCGGGCAAAACGATGCACGGCTTGTGTTGATCGATCGGGAAGGTCGCGACATGGCGCCGGAAATACCATCGCCAGGGTTATTTCAAACACCTGGCATTTCGAGAAACGGCCGTTATTGGGCATTCTCACAGTTCAAAAAAGGCAACACAAGTTGGCTCGTAATTCAAGACAAACAAACAGGTGAACATCATGAAGAGCGGCACGCCGGTTCTCTGGCACTAAGTTGGAGCCCTGCCGCCGACAAACTCGCCTACATCAGCGGCAATGCCAATGACAACAGCATTGCTTGGGGTGCATTACGCCTGTACGATACAGAAACGGCCGAAACCACTCTTTTAAGTTCCGATCTAGTATTGGCCTTCTTCTGGTCACCAGATGGCGAAAAAATCGCCATACTTACAGCCCCTTTCTCACAAGGGTTTGAAAATGAACAGCAAGTTAACGGCGGAATCAAAAATGTCCGCACTACCAAAACCATTCCTGTGCAACGAAATCCACATCAATTCAAGCTGTCTGTAATCAATATTAACACGGGCGAAGGGGTACAGATAGCTGAAATCATCCCATCGATTACGTTCATGACCCAATTTATCCCTTTCTTTGACCAATACGCCCTCAGCCATCGCCTCTGGTCACCCAACAGTGACAAGCTGGTACTGCCCATTATTGAGGATCAAGAAAATAAAATCGTAGTGTTTCCCGCCAGCGGCGGCAAAAGAACAGAAATCGGCAGCGGCGACAGTGCCTTTTGGAGTCAAAACTAATAATCCATACCTGACATAATATTAAAAAATAACCACCCAAAAACTTACCAACAACAATAAAAACAAAGACACCCAACCCGGCAAATATGGCACGCGCTTTTGATACAGAACACGCGGCGGCACAAAAGCGATTAACAAAAATATCACACTCAAAAAAACCAATAAAAACCGCATATTCGCGCCAACTAACCACAATAAAGTCTGAATTTGGATAACAGTAAATAGTAACATCCCTTGTACCAGCAGCAATCCAAGAACTGCCACAAAAACATATTTGCCATTGCTAGTTTCAATATTCGCATTCACTGGAAAAGCTGAAACAAGGATATACAACATCGAAAATCCCAGCCAAGCACCTGGCGCAAATACAAAAAATGCAGATGAATTCCCCTCATCCATGGTCAGCGTGCGTAAATCAAGCGCAGTCGCAAAATAGCCAAGTTGGAATGCCAACATCGTCATTAACATCAACCCAAACAATAAAGCCAAAACCCTACGAACCTTGATATTTAACAACCATTCTGGCGGCTGCCAGCGCGATGGGATTGTGGATGACTCTAATTTGCGGATCATATACACGCCAACACACAACAATGAATACAAAATCCCCAAAACCAGGCTGTTCATGCCTGATGGCGTTTGCAACGATTTGCCACCCAATCTGCTGAACAAGACAAGCATCGCCAAAAAATCTGCAAACACAGGGCCAAACATCAAAATCCTTCTATATTTCTGCATAAGAGGCGAATAGTACCTATTGGTGTAAAAACAAGCAATACAAAACATGCTAAATTCATATGCCAACTTGTTAAAAAGGGCTTAATATTTTTATAACCAAATCCGAACCTTACCCGCAGTTTTTTCAGATATAATCAGTATGGAGTTTTTCATAAACCAGCAACAACCTTTACATCTATTTTCTTGCCCATGCTGAGCAAATGGCGGCTAGTCCGATAGGCGCTTGGTCGCTTAGGAGTTTAAGGAAATCCTTCAAGCTGTATATGGGCATATTCATATGATTGGTGCTTTTGCCGGTTTTGTTTGTGATTGCAAACGGCCGTATAAAAGCAACTTTCACAAAGAGGAGAATTTTTCTCATGCAAAATGATTTGCTTAAAAAAACACGGACATACATACTGGCTTTCATAGCTGTATTTGTTCTCATCATGCTTTTGTCGGTTTCGGCACAAGCAGAATCTATGGCGGCAGCAACACTTGCCCCAGGTGACATTTATATCTCTGAAGTGTTTGAGGCCAATGGTGGCTCAGGAAAATATGTTGAACTTTACAATGCGGGTGCAACAGATGTTGATCTAAATGATGCCGCTAATGACATTTCCTTACGGCGCTATTCAAATGCAGGCACATCACCAACTGCTATCGATCTTACCGGCACGATTCCCGCCGGTGATTTTTATGTCGTCGGACACAGTGATGTTAATGGCATATTTGGTGCTGGCACGCTCGATCAAATAGAGACCAGTGTCAATCATAATGGTAACGATAGTTACGATTTGTTTAATGCCAATGGTTCCGTCGTCCTGGACACATTTGCCGGGGACAATATTGGTACCTCACCAGACTTTGCAGCTAATGTAGTCGCCTACCGCATTGCTTCTCAATTGCCTAACAATGGCAATTGGGGCGATACAAACCAACCAGCGGATGACAGTGACAGCGCCTCTGGATTTTGGCATGTGTTTAACATCACCAGCAGTAACGGCAACGCAACGGCCGTAGCCACACCCGGCACCAACAGCGGCATAGAAGCTCCCATAAGCGGAGTACCACAACTACTGATTACCGAAATCGTGGTTACGCCCACAGCAGGCGAGTTTGTCGAAATTTACAATCCAGGCGCGGCTCCCGTTGACCTCAGCGATGTTTACCTGACCGACGCCACCTTTGCCGGCAGTTCGACCTACTATTACCAAATCGTTACCGGTGGTGGTGGTGGTACCGGTAATTTTAGCGATTTTAATGCCCGTTTCCCAGATGGTGCCAGCATCGCTGCTGGTGAATACCAGACAGTAGCCCTAAACGGGTCAGACAATTTCAATTCCACCTATGGCGAACTGCCCACCTACGAATTATATGATGAGGGTGGCGCAGCCGATGGCGTGCCAGCGATGCGTGAAGCCACTGCAGGCTCAATTGACAATCCTGGCAGCGGTCTTACCAACAGTGGCGAAGTGGCCATCCTCTATTATTGGGACGGTACGACCGACCTCGTAACAGACCTCGATTACACCATGTGGGGTGACACTGCCGAAGCCGTCGACAAAACCGGCGTGTCCATTGATGGCCCCGATGGGGATACCGATGACAGCACCTACCTGCCAGACACGGCCATTGGCTCCCAAGATTTGATCAGCGTTGCAGCGCATCCAATCGGCAGTTCCTGGCAGCGTGAAGACCTGACAGAAGGCACCGAAATCAAAACAGGCGGCAATGGCGCAGGCGGTCACAATGAAACATCCGAAGACCTCTCCAACACCTTCTGCATGTTTACCACAACCCCCAATGCCGTCACCCAATGCCCACCACCTCCGGCCAGTGATATCATCATCAACGAATATCAAGCCGACCCCGATGCAACCAATGGCGATGCCAATGGCGATGGCACGGTAAACACAACTGAGGATGAATTTGTAGAAATTATTAATAACTCTGGCGCCGATCTAGATATGTCCGGTTGGACTTTGTCGGATGCTGGCGGTGTTAAACATACTTTCCCAACCAGCACCATTGTGCCAAACGGCTGCGCAGTCGTGGTCTTCGGTGGTGGCACACCCACAGGTGCATTTGGCGACGCTATTGTACAAACAGCCAGCAGCGGTAGTGTAAGTTTGAACAACACTGGTGATACTATCATCGTAAATGATGGCAGCAGTGATCGAGCTAGTCTTACCTATACCGGCACAAGTGACGACAATCAATCCCTTACACGTGATCCAGATATTAGTGGACCAGAACCTCTTGTATTTCATTCCACTGCAACCGGCTCTGGTGGTGCACTATTCTCACCTGGCACCCAGATTGATGGCACACCTTTCCTGGGCTGCCAAGATATTTACATCCACGACGTACAAGGGTCTGGCTCAAGTGTGACAGCACCCGGTACAACCGTGACCGTTGAAGGTGTTGTCGTCGGCGATTACCAGGGTAGTGATGAGTTGAGCGGATTCTTCTTACAGGAGGAAGACAGTGATGCAGATGGCGATGCTAATACGTCTGAAGGTATTTTTGTCTACTGTGGCGGCTGTGCAGTTGCTGTCGCCGAAGGGAATATTGTTGAAGTAACCGGCCTCCAAGAAGAATACTTCAACATGAGCCAAATTGATGTACCCGCAGCCACTGGCGGTTCGGTTGTGGTTGTGAATGCGGGCGATAATTCCGGGTTGGTAACGGCCGCGACCATCGACCTCCCCGCACCAGCTTCCACAGCGGCTGAGGGCACTTTTGAACAATTTGAAGGCATGTTAGTGGAGTTCGTGGACGAACTAACCGTAACCGAATACTTTGAACTGGCACGTTTTGGTCAAATCATTTTGTCCGAAGGCGGCAAGCTGCGCCAATTCACCGATACAGACTTCCCTGACGAGACTGGATATACTGATCATCAGAATGAAATCGCTACACGGCGCATCATTCTCGACGACCTGAATAATGTGCAAAATATTGATCCCGTTTACCATCCGCAAGCAGGTGGTTTTAGTGTCTCCAATTTTATGCGAGGAGGCTATACTGTCTCCAATTTGACTGGTGTCATGCATTGGTCATACCCCGGATCAGGTGACAACACCTGGCGCATCCGGCCACAAATAACAAACCCAGTCAGCTTTACCAATTCAAATCCACGTGAAGCCGCCCCGGTTCGGAGTGGTATTGGTGTCGCGGGCGATATTAAAGTAGCTAGTTTCAATGTATTGAACTACTTCACTACGATTGATGTCACTGCCAGCAACAACAGCGGCGATTGTGGGCCATCGGGTACTTTGGACTGCCGTGGAGCTGACAGCGCTGCCGAGCTAACCCGTCAAACAGACAAAATTGTGGCTGCCATGGCAATCATGAATGCCGATATCATCGGCTTGATGGAAATTGAAAATAATGCCTCACCCGGTGCCATCGACAATCTTGTCACCGCACTGAATGCAGCAATGGGTGCAGGCACATACGCTTATATTGACACTGGTTTTATCGGCACTGATGCCATCAAGGTAGGCATCATCTATAAGCCAGATGTCGTCACACCACAAGGCAGTTATGCCGTGTTGGACGATTTGGCTTTTACCGACCCCTTTGGGACAGGAACAGACAAAAACCGCCCGGCGCTCGCCCAAACCTTCAAAGTAACTGCTGGTTCCAACAGCAGTTTTGGTGAATCCTTCACTTATGTAGTTAATCATCTCAAATCTAAAGGTTCTGGCTGTGGTTTAGGAGATGATGATACGACCACAGGTCAAGGAAATTGTAACGGCACTCGTACCGCCGCCGCTGCCGCTTTACTTGGCTGGTTGAACACGGACCCAACAGATACACTCACAAACCTGGGTGTCGTCGATACTGATTTTCTCATCGGTGGTGACCTAAACTCATATAGATTGGAAGATCCAATCACAACCTTAACAAATGCAGGCTATACTGATCTTATCAACAGTTTTGAAGGCCCAAATGCATATAGCTATGTCTTCAGCGGCGAGTGGGGCTATCTGGATCATTCACTTTCCAGTTTATCGCTAACGCCACAGGTTGTGGATGTGTCGATCTGGCATATCAACTCAGATGAAGTCAATTTATTGGATTACAATGACACAATCCAGGACGCAGGCGAAGCTTCCTATGAAGCCAAACCAGCCACAAATCCATTGTATGCGGCCGATCCATATCGTGCATCTGACCATGATCCTGTCATCGTTGGCCTAAACCTAACGAATATCGACACAGGTAGTCTGCCAAACTATGGGGCGGCCTGGCACACGTTCAACGAGCAGTGGCTAGGCTCTGCCTGGCGTGAAGATGACGGGGTAGTCCGCACGGGCAGCCCGTGGGTGCCAAACGCTGAAGTTGGCATTAATGTAGATGTCACAAATGGACCTGGTTGGTTGGCCTGTTGGTTCGATTGGGATGCAAGCCTGACGTTTGATAATGATGAACTGATGGTCGATGAAGCCGTAGTAAACGGGATCAACAGCATTAGTTTCACTGTTCCTGGTGATGCGGCAACGGGGTCTGGTCAATTGCTAAATACCCGCTGCCGTCTTTATCCAAACGAACCCATTTTATGCCGGGATTCCGGCGCAGAAATTGGCTGTCGCACACCAGATACACCCCAATCAGATGCATTCCCATATGGACAAGCATTTGGTGGCGAGGTTGAAGATTATTCTTTCGAATTCACGCCAACGGCCGTTTCTCTGCAAACGTTCGGGGTTGAACAATCCATCAATATGGTCTGGCTCTTGCTCCTGGTAACGATATTCGGACTGGTTTTGAGTGTAATTATTGTACGGCGGCGCAACGGCCGTAATCTACAATAGCCTCAAGATTCGATAGTTCAAGAGGGCGTATGCTGCGGCATACGCCCTTTTTTATTGCTTGAAAATGTCAGAGGGTTTGGGATTTTCAAGATATTTTAGCTCCTAAAACAACCGTACCTCGACAAACTCATCTGCAAGTAAACCAGCTTTATTCAATGGGATTTTGATTAACCCATCTGCATTAACAAGCGTATAAATGAGATTACTTTTGCCAAAAACAGGAACGGCCGTAAATCCATCCTCACCTTCTTCTAACCGCGCAGGCACATAATCCTCACGTCCACTCTCACTGGCGATATTTTGGCTGAGACGTGCCCACACTTGACCACTTTTCGGCGGTTGTATCATGCCCTGCAAACGGTAAATCGCTGGCGTACCAAACATATCAAACTGCACCATTGCTGAAACGGGATTGCCTGGCAAGCCTAACACAGGTTTATTATCTACGACGCCCACAATCGTCGGTTTACCCGGCCGTGTCGCTACGCCATGCAGCAAAACGCCTGGTGCCCCTAAACGCTCAATCACCTCAACCGTCATATCGCGCACACTCACTGAAGAGCCGGCTGACATTACCAGCATATCGGCGCTCGAAAGGGCAGCTAACGCCGCCCTTTCAAGCGCGGCAAAATCGTCAGGAATAATGTCACCTATGAGTGGTATCCCACCAGCTCGCATCACTTGTCCGGCGATGGTGTAGCTGTTGATATCCCGAATTTGACCTGGTCCGGCAGGCCGGCTTGGATGAATCACTTCATCACCAGTTGCTAAGACAGCCACACGCGGCCGGCGTGCCACACTGACTTGCATGATCCCGACTGCCAACAAACCACCCAAATCTTGAGGACGCAGCAAATGGCCAGCAGGCAATATTGCCGCGTTTACGCCCACATCCTCACCTACTTGAACAATATTTTGGCCCACAGCCACAGATTTAAAAACTTCGATCTCATAAGGAAGCACGGCCGTTTCGCCACCAACAGTTTGAGTTAATTCGATCTGCACAACCGCATCGGCCGTTGCCGGAATCATGCCGCCCGTATGCACAATCGCCGCATCGCCGGGCGACAAAACCACTTGCGCTGCCGCCCCCATGGGCACTTCACCAATCACTCGTAAAAACGCGGGCAAACTGCCGCTCGCACCATAGGTATCAGCTGCACGCACGGCATACCCATCCATCGTGCTGCGCCGAAAAGTGGGCAAGGCATGTGGTGCATGGATGGCAGCAGACGTTACGCGACCCAGGCAATCGGTAACTGCCAGGGTCTCTGCGGGCAAAACATGCTGCATATGTTCAAATAAAAGCAACCGGGCTTCAGCAGGCGGCAAAACATTAAAAAATTCAGGCATAAATAACACTCATGTCAGCGAATACTAACTGATAAAAAATCAGTAACAAATTTAAGGATTAAAAACAGGAAACGCATTACCAATGGCCGTTCCCAACATCAATACAACCGTTCCCTCAGTATTAGGCAGCGTCAACGCTGCCGCAGACCCATCATGCATCAATCTCAACTGCACGGGCTGCGCGAGCCGGGTCCTGAGGCGATCACTCAAAAACGTTTGCACATTATCGCTCAATAGTTGTAAGCGACCATATAAGCCCATTTCAGACGTGGGAGGCTGTCCTCTAAACAGGTAACAAGCCATGCTAACACCTATTGTAGAGGTCAACGGCCGTTTCCCAAACCCAAATTCTCGCCAGGTACCGGTTAACACATCGACAATCCATTCGGCGAAGGTTACAACAGCCGATTGCGACAGCGCTATTTCCTTTGAAATCTGATAATCAACAGCTGCAGGCGGCAACAAATCCAAAGCGGCCAGCTTGCCATTTTCATAAACTGCCAAGCCACGTTTAACGGCCGTATGGCCAAAATCGGCCACAAGCATCGCTTGCGTTTGCGCGGAAGCCATGCACGCCAAACCATACAATGGTAAATGCGCCGCATTTTCAGCCCGCTGCACGCGATAAGCAGGATAACCAGCAGCACGCAGGAGCTTTTGTGCTGTCTGGGCTGCGATTTGCCCCAAATGACCCGCCACCAAGCCTCCGCCCAGCCATACCGTGTTAACACTTGCCCACAACGCCCAATGGCGCTCATCCCACCCTGAACGTGCCATACGATTGATGTCATCACCACGTTTGAGCGTTACTAACATAATGCCCAGACGACGACCGTATTCTTCTGCAACCGCGACGGCCGTGTCGCGCACAATCAAATCATCACTCTCAAAACAAGCATCAATTATATTTAGGGAACCATTCGGTTTGATGTTCAAATCAACCCGGTTCGTAAAAATCAGCTGGCGTAAAGCACGCTTTGACAGCAGGTCATAACCAGTCTGATTGCGATAAGGCTCAACCAACGCAAAACCCGGTAAATCAACAATATATAACCGGTTCAGAGATGGCGAAATGAAACGGCCGTTATTATAAAAAGGGTTCTCGACAACCATCCGGTTAGTATATCAATCTCTGAAAGTACCTCTTGCAGAAAGGTAAATCTGTGATTTTAGCCATTGTAAATCAGCTTATGCAGTCCAGCTTCATCAAGCACTTCAACACCTAATGATTGGGCTTTGCCCAGCTTGCTGCCAGCCTTTTCACCCGCAAGCAGGTAGTCTGTATGCTTGCTCACAGAACCGGTAACTTTACCACCATTAGCTTCAATCAACGCTTTGGCTTCCTGGCGGCTTAAACTGGGTAATGTACCAGTTATCACAAAGGTCAGTCCATTTAAGGCAGCGGCCGTTCCTCCCTCACTTTCTGTGAATTCAATATCAAAGTTCAGGTCCGCTACACGCAATTTTTCGATTATTTCACGGTTGCGCGGCCGCGCAAACCATTCGATAACAGAAACGGCCGTTTGCGGACCAATCCCTTCAATTTGTTCAAGTGTTTCCTGGCCAGCCGCTGCAAGTTGGTCAATCCCACCCACCGCATTTAACAAGGTCTCGGACATGACATTGCCTACAAAACGAATACCCAGCGCCGTCAATACACGGTCAGCGGGTTGTAATTTGCTGGCTTCCAGACCCGCCAACAAATTATCGACCTTCTTCTCTTGATGCCCCTCTAATGCAAGCAAATCATCGCGTCGTAAACTGTAAATATCACCAATATCTTTAATCAAGCCTTCGGCTACAAGTAAAGCGGCGGTTTTACTACCAAATCCATCGATGTCCATGGCACTACGGCCGACAAAATACTCAACACGGCGAACAAGCTGCTCAGGGCAAGCGGGGTTCTCACAGTAAACAGCAACTTCACCGGAAATATAGGAAGCGGGTTCACCACAGACAGGGCAATGTGACGGCCGCTGCACCACCAGTTCTGAACCATCACGCAAATCAACGACTGGTCCAACGATATAAGGAATCACATCGCCAGCACGTTTAACGATTACTGTATCACCGATACGAATATCTTTACGCTCGATTTCATCGTAATTATGCAGTGTTGCGTTGCGCACTATCACACCACCAATTTCAACCGGCTCCAAAACTGCCGCTGGTGCCAAAATACCGGTACGCCCCACGTTTACTTGTACATCTAATAATTTGGTGGTTTTCTCTTGCGCCGGGAATTTCATTGCCACTGCACCACGTGGATCCTTGCCCACAAAACCCAGGCCGTCCGCCAACGGCCGATCATTTATTTTAACGACCACCCCATCAACTTCGTAGTTAATCTGGTTGCGTTTTTCAATCCATTTTTCGTATTCGGCAGCAACAGCATCCAGATTGGTACAATAAACACTGTCAGGTGACACCGGAAAGCCATAATCACGCAGCATCTGCAACCGTTCCCATTGGGTTACAGGTATCTCAATGCCATCCCAAATAATGACGTCATAACAATAAAGTCGCAACGGCCGTTGTGCGGTTTGGGTCGAATCTAGCTGCCGCAAGGAACCCGCTGCGGTATTTCGCGGATTCATATACAAAGGCAAACCCGCATCAGCACGTGCATGGTTAAGCGCTTCAAATTTATCCAAGGGGAAAAAAATTTCGCCACGCACTACCAGGTATGGTGGAGCAGGCAAATCGCAATTTGGATCAACAGGCAAACGTTTAGGTAAACTAAAAAGTGTGCGCAAATTTTGGGTTACATCCTCGCCGACTTCACCATTACCACGGGTTGCACCTTGCACAAAGACACCATCTCGATAAGTCAAGACGACCGTGAGGCCATCTAATTTGGGTTCGGCGACATAATCCAAGTGCATGTCAGGATCAGGCAGTAGACGGCCGATCCGTGTGCGCCAAGCACGCAAACCCGCAACATCAAATGCATTTGCCAAACTTAAAATAGGTGCCGGATGAGTGACTTTTTCAAATCCCGGCAACGGTTCAGCACCAGCGCGTTGTGTAGGAGAAGCGGCCGTTACCAGATCAGGATATCTCTCCTCCAGGGCTAATAATTCGCGATATAATTCATCATATTCAGCATCACTTATGACTGGTGCGTCCAGCACATGATAACGATATAAATGGAAATTGATCGTGTCACGCAGTTCTAAAATTCGTTCATTGGCTTCAAAGTCGTCCATAAAACACCTCCCTTGTAAACCGATTTGGCAAATTGGTTTGCGATTTACCAAATCGCGCTACGGTTTTTACCCATTCGTAGTACCACGCAGCGGCGTGGAGTCTCTTTCATAAATCCTTCCGTTAAGGTGCTGCGATCGGCTCTAAGAAATTACCAGCTGCCCAGCCTTCAGTGCCATCCGCCAAACGCAGTTTCCACCAAAGTAAATCACCGGATTCTTGGGGTCCATCCAATACCAGCACCGGCGCACCTTCCTCAACGACAACAATAACAATATTTTGGCGGCTGGGCCCACCACGTAGAGTAACGCCTAAATCATCTGTGTTGGCAACGGCCGCATAAAAACCAATAGTCAATTCATCAGGAGCAACCGCCACGTCTGGCGTCGGGATGGGCGTAAATGTGGGAATCGGCGTGGCAGTTGGACGTATTGGAGTTAATGAGGGTATAGGGCTGGGTGGTGCGGTTAATTGGATGATGATGGGATTAGCCGCTGCTCCAGCAGGTGACTGCAGCAAAAAAGATTGCAAACCAAACCATACACCCACCAACAATGCAGCTGCCAACCCAAAACCTAACATGAACCAAAGCCAGGGGATGGGTGTTTTATCTTCTTTTTGTGGATTGGTATTTGCTTTCATTATTTATTCGGCTTGCGCTGAATATAAGCCAGAAATTTTTCTAACGACCAGGTATTAACAACCGAAACGGCCGTTGCCCAGCCGCGTTGTGCCGTTGCGACACCATAATGCAATAAATCAAAATGATCCACATGATGTGCATCTGTATTAATCGCCAGCTTAATACCCAGTTCCACTGCCCGCCGCACATGAATGTCACGTAAATCTAAACGTTGTGGATTCGCATTCACCTCCAAAATTGTGCCTGTTGCAGCTGCCGATTCAAAAATTATATCCATATCCAAATCAGCACCTGATCTGTCAGGCAGCAAACGCCCCGTTGGATGTGCGATCATATCCACATGTGGATTCCAGATTGCGTTTAGCATGCGATCTGTCACTTGCTCACGCGGCTGGCTCAAACTGGTATGCAAACTAGCAATCACAAAATCGAGTTCAGCTAACACATCATCGGGAAAATCCAAGGTACCATCCGCTTTAATCTCCATTTCCGTGCCATGCAAGATGGCGAAACCTGATCCCATCGCCAAATTTGCGGCTGCAATTTCGTCTGCTTGCTTACGTAATCGTTCAACCGAAAGCCCATTCGCAATACCCAAACTGGCTGAATGATCAGTGATTACAACAAATTGCCTGCCATGCGACCGTGCGGCCTGTGCCATTTCCAAAATACTCATTTTGCCATCAGACCAGGTCGAATGCATATGTAAATCACTAATGATGTCGCTGCTTTGAATCAGTTCAGGCAGTATTCCTGCTATAGCCGCAGCAATTTCGCCGCGATCTTCGCGTAACTGCGGTACAATGTAGGGCAGTCCCAATGTAGTATAAACATCTTCTTCGCTGGCACACAAAATTTCAGGATCGCCATTTAGGGGAGTGAAAGCATGTTCATTGAGGCTCAATCCCTTTTTCAAGGCCAATTCGCGCAAGGCAACATTATGGTCTTTGCTGCCCGTAAAATAAGAAATCAAAGTGCCCCAGCGTTCAGGAGGCAGCACACGCAAATCAACACCAGTGCCATTAAATAAAACCACTCGTGATTTTGTCGGACCTTGCGCCGTAACTGCTTCGATATTCTCCAATTCTGCAAAGCGTGCCATGACCGCAGCTGCATCCTCGGCAGCGACGAGCAAATCAATGTCACCGATGGTTTCCTTCATACGCCGCAAGGAGCCAGCAACGGCCGTTTTTGTTACACCAGGCACTTTTTCCAACTCAGCTAACATGGCTTGCGCAGTTGGCCAGGCATCCCCTAAAGGGGTACGACCGTCACCATGTCGCTGCAAAGCATCAATTGCCGCCAATAAACGTGCTTCTGTCTTTTTACCCATCCGTGGTAGTTTGCTAAGTTCGCCTGCTTGAGCAACGGCCGTTAATTCATCCAGCGTTGTCACACCCAAGACATCATAAATCTGCTTGACACGTTTTGGTCCCAACCCCTCCACGCGCAGGAGATCAACCAAAGATGGTGGAATTTCGGCACTCAAACGATCATAAAATTCGAGCTTGCCCGTTGTCAGCATTTCCTCAATTTTAGCTGCCAATGTCTTGCCTATCCCCGGTATCTCCGTCAATTTTCCCTCAGCATATACCTGATTAATATCACGCCCCAAGGCAGCAATACTCTCGGCAGCTTTACTATAAGCCAACACGCGGTGGATTTGATCTCCCCGAATTGACAACATATCAGCAACTCGATTAAATGTGTTTACAATCTCGCGGTTATTCATAGTTTTCCATTATACCTCGAAAAAATGTGTGCTATTAATGTAATTCAGAATAAACTTCGACCCCAAAATGACACCAAGTAGTCGCTTAGTAATAAATAAATTTGTCCTACTAATAAAAGCATGCTAACATTGCCGCTAGTCAGAAACAGGTAAAATGTAATAAAAACGCTCAGGTGGCCTCCATTCATTTGGAGCGGCCGCGAATTAAAAATCAAAATACCTGAACCTGACAATATCGTCCATCATATTATTGTTCACATATCAAGGAGAAGAATAAGAATGAATAAAAAATTGTCCGTAGTCCTTTTTGCCATGTTAGTCCTTGTACTTGCATTGGCAGCCTGTTCACCCGAAGCAGCCGAACAACTGCAATCAACTGCTGAAGCAGTCGCACCTACA
>JAGRDI010000004.1:41374-41971 GCA_020432765.1 Anaerolineales bacterium
GAAGAAGTTGCACCTACAGTGGAAGCAGCCGTCGAAGAAGCTGTTGAAGATGCCGCAACAGAAGAACCAGCCATGGAAGAAGAAATGGCTGATTTTGAACCAATGGTAGTTGCAGCCGAAAGTTGTGATTACGGTGGAAAAATCAGCTCTATCGAAGCCACAGACGCAAACACCGTCGTCTTTACCATGTGTAAACCGGATCCGGCATTCCCAGCCAAAGCAGCCTTTACACCTTTTGGAATCCAACCTGCCGAGCATATTGCAGCCACAGGTGGCGGCGAAGCACTTTTGCGCGACCCCATTGGCACAGGCCCCTTTGTGTTTGAAGATTGGGTTGCCGGTGAAAGCCTTACCTTTAGCACAAACGAAAATTACTGGGGCGATGTAGCTCCTTTTGATAATCTGGTAATTCGCTGGAGCACAGAAGGCGCTGCACGCTTGCTTGAACTTCAATCTGGAACAGTTGATCAAATCACCAACCTAAGCCCAGATGATTTTGAAGCTGTGCAAAACGATCCCAACCTCCAATTCATCCCTGTCGCCAATCCCAACATTCTTTACCTGGCAATGACCAATACGTTTGAACCCTTTAATGAC
>JAGRDI010000004.1:42076-43145 GCA_020432765.1 Anaerolineales bacterium
AATGGCTGCACCGGCGAAGATTGGTATGAATTTGATCCTGAAGGTGCCAAAGCTTTATTAGCCGAAGCTGGTTATCCCGACGGCTTTGAAACCTCTATCTATTACCGCGACGTTTTCCGTGGTTACCTGCCAGAACCAGGCAGCGTTGCCGTTGAATTCCAAACCCAACTGCGTGACAATCTTGGCATCGAAGCCGAAGTCGTCGTCATGGAATCAGGTGAGTTCATTGATGAATCCACAGCCGGCAATCTGGATGGTTTCTACCTGCTCGGTTGGGGTGCTGATTACCCGCATCCAACCAACTTCCTTGATTTCCATTTCAGCGCTTCTAACCCACAATTTGGCGATCCGCATCCAGAAATCTATGAAGTCCTAGAACAAGCTTCCCAGATTGGCGATCCTGCTGAAGCAGCCGCACTTTACGAACAAGCAAATAACGCGATTAAAGAACTTGTACCCATGGTTCCCATCGCACATGGCGCATCTGCCTCCGCAGCACTTGCAACTGTCGAAAATGCTCACTTCCGTCCCTTTGGTGCGCCATTGTTCGCCCGCACAAATCCAGGCAAAGACACATTTGTCTTCATGCAAAATGCTGAACCGTTAAGCCTGTACTGTGCCGATGAAACTGATGGTGAATCATTAGCTGCCTGTCAGCAAGTTGTAGAACCGCTGTTAGGATATGCAATTGATTCTGGTACAGTTGAACCTCGTGTTGCCACTGAATGTACCGCTAATGAAGATTCAACCGTTTGGACTTGTGCCATCCGTGAAGGCGTACTGTTCCATGATGGCTCCACACTCGATGCAAATGATGTGGTTGCTTCTTGGGCTGCTGGCATTGATGCTTCTAACCCGTACCATGTCGGCCGTTCCGGTGCGTGGGAGTACTTCTCCTACTTGTGGGATGGTTTGATGAATGAAGCACCAGCAGAATAAGGTTTTAATCAAACAAGGAAGCAGTCTGCACGATGCAATTAGGCTTGCTTCTCTGTTTGTTTCAGTTCAAGTTGATAGTATTGGGTTTACAAATTAACTTAGCGATCGTCTAAAAATAACTTTCCGTTTT
>JAGRDI010000004.1:43178-64734 GCA_020432765.1 Anaerolineales bacterium
CGACTAAAGTCGTTACTACGAACTTATTTGCGGACGCTTACTTAGTTTTGTAAATCCATCTACAAGGCCACAGATTTACTGCATAAAATTGCATAAATCTGTGGCCTAACATTAATAACAGCTTATGATTCAATTTACGGTTCGACGTATTCTTTTGGCCATACCAGTATTATTTGCAATATTGTTAGTAACCTTCCTGCTCGCCCGCGCAATTCCAGGAGATCCTTGTAAGTCAATTCTCGGTGAAAAAGCCAGCGCAGAAGCATGTGAACGCTTTACCACTCGCAATGGATTGGATAAACCCGTACCCGTACAATTCGGAATCTATATGGCCAATGTAGCTAAAGGTGATTTGGGTGATTCGCTGCGCTTCGGCCGTCCCGTCAGTATTATGCTGATCGAACGTCTACCCACAACTATCGAATTGGCCATGGCTGCCATTACAATTGCTTTGATCGTCGGCATCCCTGCCGGCATCATTGCCGCAGTTAAACGCAATTCACCTACCGATGTCGGCGTGATGATTGGCGCCAATATTGGTGTTTCGTTACCAGTCTTTTTCCTGGGGCTGCTCCTCATCTATTTTTTTGCTGTCATTCTCAAAGGGACGCCTTTCGCACTCCCTCCATCTGGCCGCATTAGTGCCGGGCTTTCAGCCACTCCATTTTATGAAGTGTATAATATGCCCGTGGTAGAAGGTAGCTTCAAGTATCATTTGTATGAGTTTTTAGCTAATTTTTATATTTTTAATTCAATCATCACGTTTAATTGGGAAGTGCTTAAAGATGTGTCAAGGCATTTAATCTTACCGGCAATAGCCCTCAGTACGATTCCATTAGCCATCATCGCACGCATGACCCGCTCCAGCATGCTTGAAGTTTTGGGATTAGATTATATTCGTGCAGCCCGTGCTAAAGGTGTATCCAATAACAGCGTAATTTTAAAACATGGCTTTCGCAATGCGCTTTTACCCGTAATTACAATCGCGGGTTTACAGCTTGGTGCCATTCTTGGCGGAGCGGTACTAACCGAAACCATTTTTGGCCTGGCCGGGGTGGGTTTAAGCATGTATGAAGCCATCACCTCGCGCGATTTTCCAATTATTCAAGGGTTTGTCGTGATCATCGCTTTTATTTATGTTTTTATGAATTTAGTAGTTGACCTGTCATATGGTTTCTTAGATCCACGTATCAGGCTTGAGTAAATATTCCCAACAATGGCAAAGTTTGTCAATGCCTGGTCGTCGACAATCTCAGCCCTCGTAAGATTTTGACTAAACACTATATTTTATCACCAGAAAATATTTTTTAAACAGACTATGGCAACAGTTGCAGAGATTCCTGATGATAATATCGCCGATCTTGGCGATTACCGTTCGAATAGCCTATGGCGCTTAACGTTACGCCGCCTTTCTAAGCAGCGCTCAGCCGTTGTCGGACTGATTGTATTGCTGATATTGGCATTATCAGCGATTTTTGCGCCCGTTATCGCACCTTATGACCCAACCGAAGTGTTGATTGGAAAAGAGGATGTCAAGCGACGTGAAGCACCCTGCATTCATGCGTTGGGTTGCCCGGAAGACAAACCACAACATATTATGGGATTGGACGGCAATGTGCGCGATGTGTTTAGCCGTATTTTATTTGGCGCACGTGTTTCTTTGCGTATCGGCTTTTTCACAGTGGCCATTGCTGCTTTTGTAGGCATATTTTTAGGAGCACTGGCAGGTTACACAGGCGGGTGGTTTGACAATATTGTCATGCGCGGCATGGATATTATTCTAGCATTCCCTTTTTTGCTGCTTGCTATTGCAATTGTGTTTGTACTTGGACCAGGGCTGCAAAATGCGATGTTGGCAATTGCAATTGTTTCGATGCCTGCTTATGCGCGTGTAGTACGCGCAACCGTTTTATCTTTGCGTGAGTCTGATTACGTGGAAGCGTCGCGGGCGCTGGGGGCAAGTAAATTTCAAATCTTGACCAAACGTATCCTGCCAAATGCTTTGCCGCCGTTAATTGTGTTGATTACGCTTGGTGTGGCAACGGCAATTTTGGATACGGCCGCTCTCTCTTTCCTCGGTCTTGGTGCCCAACCGCCCACTCCAGAATGGGGCACAATGTTAGGTAGTGAACGTAATCAACTCTTCAGTGCGCCACATCTGGTCATTTTCCCCGGTATCGCGATTTCGATCACTGTATTGGCCTTTAATCTAATGGGGGATGGTTTACGCGATGCGTTAGATCCACGGTTGGTTCGCGGCAAGATGGAATAGACTTTCAAATCCGCGACATTCTCTTTGGCTACATACCAGTCTAAACCCACCAAATTACACACCGATACTCAGTCAAACACGAGAAGATCAACATGTGCAAGTTGTTTTACTGCTAAAAGACTGGTTGAAGGTTAATCGATTAACTCACCATCATAACCTTCAACATCGGTCGCTTCGGGACCTTTTTTGGTCTCTTCGACATCATAGAGAATCCACTGCGCTTCTTTCAGTTCCTGAGGGTCATTCATTGAACTCGAACGATGGAAAAAAATTTCTTCGTTGGCACCACGCAAAATAAAGCCATAGCCTTTGCGCACATTATACCATTTGATACGGCCGATATATTTGCCAGTCATAGGATCAATTTGAATCGAGGCGGGACCTTCGATTTCTTGTTTAGATTTTGACGGGGCGGGTTTACTCGGCGGCGGTGGGGATGAAGGGGACGATGATGCCGAAGATGTAGGTGAAGCCATTTGTGGTTGAGACTTGGGCGCTTGTTGTAAATTGGCTAGCTGCTCAGGTTCAATTGGCAATCCGGCAGCACTCAATTTACGCTGCATCTCAACTGTGAATAAAAAGCGTTTGCCATCTGCGTCATTTTCCCATCTATCTTTAAAGTTCATTGTAAATCTCCGTGTTTCTTACCGTTTCTACGCTCTAGTTTTGGTTTTTGGTTTTGCATCACCCGCTGTGGGCTGCGTATCTAATAAAGCAAGCTGCTGCGCAACGGCCGTTTCTTCCGTTTCAACGCTTTCAGGTCGGGATGTCGTCTTTACCGCACCTGTTATACGATTGCGCTCCCCTATTGTAATCACACTTCGCGGTTTGATCGACCTACTGCCGATATAAGTTTCTTTGATCTGCATCTTTTTTGTGTTGCCATTGGCTGTTGTAATAATAATTTGGGTGTATTTGTCACCGATAACGGCCGTTACCACCTCTGCCGAACCCTTCGGCAAACGCAAATTGACAACTCCTTGTCCATACCGTCCTTGTGATGGATAAGCCGACATTGCGGTTGCCTTAGCAAGGCCATCATCTGTAATGCTCCACAAATAAGCATCTGGGTCATAAAGATCCATGGCCACAAGGCCATCTAACTCATTTGCTAACTTGATGCCCAACACACCACCCGCAGGCAAGCCCATCGGCCGTACCTTATCTTCAGCAAATCGTATCGCCTGCCCAGCGGCCGTCGTTAAAACGACTTCATCCTCACCAGTCGTAAAGCGACACCAACCTAATGCATCATCTTCTGCCACATTGATCACGATAAAAGGTTCACTTGAAATTTCGGGCAAATCCTCCAGGCGCACACGTTTAACAACGCCACCCAAAGTTGTCAGAAACAAATACCCCTCCTGCAAAGAGTTTGGTCGAATTAGTGCCGCCGCCAAATGATTGCGGCGCGAAAATGGCGTCAACTCCGCCCAATGTGACCCTTCACCCAATTCGCGCCCCTCTGGCAGTTGGTACACGGGTAAACTAACCGCGCTGCCATTGGCTGCAAATAAATACAATATATCGCGGGTATTTGCCTCCAGGAAAGCGACAGGTAATTCCGCCGGCTTACGCGGCACATTCACCATTTCAGGCGTTGGCGTGCGGAAAATTGTGCCTTTGTGGCTCACGCTCACCCACACCTTCTGGTCCGGCAGCAAATCGGAGGCTGTCAGCACCTCGCTTTGTTCAGAACCAACGATTTGCGTGCGCCGATTATCACCATATTTTTCGCGCACAGCCAAAAGCTCTTCCTTGACCACATCACGAATCATACCTGGTTGAGACAACAATTTCTCCAAATAACTGATCAGTTTGACTTTTTCGTCATGCTCTTCTTGGATTTTGCGACGCTCCAGACCAGCCAAACGACGCAGTTGCATATCCAAAATCGCTTGTGCCTGGATATCGGTCAACTTGAACCGTTTGATTAAATTCGCCTTTGCCGTCTCAACCGTACGTGAGCGCCGGATGGTATCAATCACTGCATCTAAATTATCTAAAGCGATTAACAATCCGGCTAACACATGCGCACGGTGGCGTGCTTTTTCGAGATCATGTTCGCTGCGCCGGCGCACAATTTCCAGGCGGTGTTCGATGTAAACCCGCAGCGCTTGTTTAAGTGTCAAGACACGCGGCTCATCGTTGACTAAGGCCAACAAAGAAATGCTAAATGTGCTTTGCAAGGGGGTCAAGCGGAACAAATCTGCCAGCACTTGCTCAGGTTCAACATTGCGTGTGGTCTCAATAATGATGCGCATGCCATTGCGGTCAGATTCGTCGCGTAAATCTGTCAGGCCCTCAATTTTGCCATCACGATGCAAATCAGCAATACGGCCGAGCAAATTTGGTTTATTGGTTTGATAGGGCAGCTCGGTGATAACAATACGTGATTTATTGCGCCCCATTTGTTCGACATGCGCCTTGGCACGCACAGTTACACGCCCACGACCTGTCGCATATGCATTGGCAATCGCGTCAACTTCTTGACCTTTAATTTCTTTTTTGCGGAACACCAGTCCACCAGTCGGAAAATCTGGTCCTTGAATAAACTGCATCAAATCCGCGACGTTTATATCATCGAGGTTGTCCCAATGTTTGAGCAAATATTGCAGGGCATCAATAACTTCACTCAGATTATGCGGCGGAATACTGGTAGCCATGCCAACGGCGATACCTGTGGCACCATTTACCAATAAATTTGGGATCGTGGCCGGCAATACAGTTGGCTCTTTAAGTGAATCATCAAAATTAACCCCAAAATCAATTGTATTTTTTTCAATATCCTCCAATAAATCATGTCCCATATTTGACATGCGTGCTTCGGTATAACGCATGGCCGCTGCGCCGTCGCCATCAATTGAGCCAAAATTACCTTGTCCATCCACGAGTGGATAACGCATGGAGAAATCTTGCGCCATACGCACCATCGCATCATAGACTGATTGATCACCATGGGGGTGATATTTACCTAACACTTCACCCACGACACGAGCTGACTTTTTGTGGGCTGTGTTTGGCCGCAAACCCATGTCATACATGGCATAGAGTATGCGTCGCTGCACGGGTTTGAGGCCATCACGTGCATCTGGCAGGGCACGTGAGACAATCACGCTCATCGCATAACTGAGGTACGACTCACGCATTTCTTCATCGATGTTTATTTTTTTGACTAATCCAATTTCCATATTTTTATTGTTCTGCTTGTATTTTGTGACAAATTGCGGTGGTAAAGGCAATGCCTTGTTCCTGCCTGGATAGGCGATCTTTGGGCGACCATAAAAGTACGCCCCTACTGGTGAAATATTTGTTCTATATGCAAGACCCAAATATAGGCAATTTCAGCGATACTGTCAAACAAGAAAAAGCACAAGCGACATTTCAGTTTTAAGTTCCACCATTCGTCAGGCACTTGAACATGAGGCAGCCAGTGGATCAAATGTGATAGGCACTGCAAATACAAGCGTGCTCCAGGAGATAATAGATTTTGCTTTGACACGCAGACAACTGGAAACGGCCGTTGCCCCTACCAATGGGATCGCGAAGAAATTTATGTTGCCGTTAAGTCCCTCTGAGATAACGGGATAAGTTGAATAGGCTCAAATTGATTCTAGGGAAGCTCATCGACATATTTTCTAAGTTGTCGAGAGTGTCTCCCTAGTTTCAAGTACAGACTCTGAAAACCTTTCGGGAATATATTTGGAGCGTTATATTTTTAAAATCACCAGTCGTCTGGTGATTCTACATAGATATCGCCATCTTCAATTTTGACAGCAAAAGTGGGCACTGCGGAAGTAGCTGGCAAGGACAACGCTTTGCCGGTACGTACATCAAAGCACGCGCCATGACGTGGACATTCAACTTCACAGCCATCTAGCTCGCCATCTTCAAGCGGGCCGCCATCATGGGTGCAAAGGTCGGCAATGCAATAAAATGTGCCACCGATATTAAACACAACAACGGTTTCTTCTTCAAATTCATACCACAAACGTTCGCCTGGGGGAATATCTTCAACTCGTGCAATTTTGACAAATTCTGTCATAGGAGGTTTTTGATTGCGGAAAAATTAATGTTCACTGCCACTCGGCTTCATCCATCGCCGCGCATTGTATCAGGGTCAGGAAGACCATAAGCGCCCGCTTTTAGCACTTTGAGCGATAAAAGGGCACATTTTATGCGTGCCATACTCAAAGGAACGCCGATCAAATCCAGGAGTTCTTCTTTGGGAAATCCTTTAACTTCAGCCAATGTTTTACCTTTGATTTCTTCGGTGAGCAACGATGCTGAAGCCTGGCTAATGGCACATCCATCACCGCTCCAGGCTACTTCTTCGATACGGCCGTTTGCATCAAGCCTCACATCTATACGAATAACATCGCCACAAAGCGGATTATCTTCTTCATATGAAAAATCTGCGGGGTCTAATTTGCCGAAATTAAGTGGATTTTCATACAAGTCGATTATTTGTTCGCGATAGATGTCACCATTCATAATAGTGATTATAAACGAAAAACTTGACGAACGCGATGTAATCCAGCGACTAACTTATCAACCTCTTGGGTAGTCGTATGTATGTAGAAACTAGCACGGGCGGTGGCACCTAGGTTGCATTTTTTATGCAAGGGCATAGCACAATGATGTCCGGCACGAATGGCGATGCCCTCTTTGTCCAATATTTCGGCAATGTCGTGTGGATGGGCACCTTGGAGCGTAAAGGCCGCCACGCCCCCTTTTTGAGCAGCAGAAGGTCCCCAAATGCGTAAACCAGGGATTTCGCTGAGGGATTCTAAGGCATAGTTGGTGATGAATTGTTCATGGCCGTGAACATTTTCCATGCCAAGGTTAGCGAGATAGTCAACGGCCGTTCCCAGGCCGACCGCTTCTGCAATCGCAGGTGTACCGGCTTCAAACTTATAGGGCAATTCATTCCAGGTGGAACTTTCAAGACTAACGCGCAAAATCATATCGCCACCGCCCATAAATGGCGGCATCGCCTCAAGTAGTTCGCGTTTGCCGTAAAGAATGCCAATACCAGTCGGGCCACACATTTTGTGGCTAGAAAAAGCCATAAAATCACAATCCCAATCCTGCACATCCACAGCCATATGTGGAACAGCTTGTGCAGCATCAACCATCGCTACCGCTCCAACAGCGTGTGCCGCAGCTACCAACTCTTTTACGGGATTGACAGTGCCAAACACATTGGAAACGGCCGTAAATGAAAAAATCTTCGTGCGTTCTGTCAACAAGTTGTCCAACTCAGATAAATTCAATGTGCCATCCTCAACATTGAAGGGCACAAAACGCAAAGTTGCACCGGTAGTCGCCGCCAACATCTGCCACGGAACCAGGTTCGCATGATGCTCCATCTCGGTTAACAGGATTTCATCGCCCGCTTTTACATTGGCATGTCCCCAGCTAAACGCCACCAAATTAAAGCCTTCGGTGGCATTACGCACATATATAACCTGTTGTGGATCTGGGGCATTGATAAAAGCAGCAATGCGCCGACGTGCGCTTTCATACGCTCCTGTGGCTTCCGTGCTCAAACGGTGGATACCACGATGCACATTGGCATGCTGCCGGCGGTAGTAAACATCCATTGCATCAATGACTTGATACGGCCGCTGCGACGAAGCAGCACTATCTAAATAAACCAACGGTTTTCCAGGATACACTTCGCGTTTTAATATGGGGAAATCTGCACGGACTTTTTCTACATCTAACATCGTGACACTATTTGAACCACAGAGCACATAGAAACCACAGAGTTTTTATTATATTGGATAAAATTCTCTGTGATCTTCGTGCTCTCTTTGGTGAAATTTTCCTAAAAATCTAGAAATTATATTTCTTTATTAACGCTTCGATGGGTTTTCAATTGGCACGCCGACCAAATTGCCCCATTCTGTCCAGGAGCCATCATAATTGCGCACACTCGGATAACCCAGCAAGTATGTTAACACAAACCAGGTATGTGAACTACGTTCACCGATACGGCAGTAAGCGATAACATTATCGTCTGCGCTTAACCCTTTTTCGCCTTCATATATCGCCCGTAGTTCATCAGCGGTTTTGAAAGTGCCATCGGCAGCAACGGCACGACTCCAAGGGACATTTTCAGCACCTTTGATATGACCACCACGCAAAGCACCTTCTTGCGGTGAGCCCGGCATATGCAAAAGTTCGCCGCTAAATTCCTGTGGACTGCGCACATCAACCAGAGGTTGATCGGCACGGATATGTTCCATGACCTGATCGCGAAATGCGCGGATTTTATAGTCAGAACGAGTGATGGCTTTGTAATTGGTTGATGGGTAGCTGGGTTTTTCTTTGGTTAACGGCCGTTGCTCATCGATCCATTTTTTGCGCCCACCATCCATAATACGACAGTCAACATGCCCAAAGAGCTTAAACACCCAGAAAGCATAAGTCGCCCACCAATTATTTTTATCACCATAGAACACAACCGTTGTATCGTTATTGATACCATTTGCCGCCATCAAAGACGCAAATTCCGTCGTGCTTAAATAATCACGACGAACAGCATCATTCAAATCGGCGATCCAGTCGATATGGACTGCATTGGAGATGTGGCCAACGCTGTATAACAAAACATCTTCATTCGATTCAACCAAACGAATTTCGCCGGTATTTTCCAAATTATCAGCAACCCATTGGGTGCTAACAAGCACATCCGAATTCACATAACCTTTGTCACGCATATGATCTCCTTATATTTTAACCACGATTCTTGGTGTGATAGAAAATGGATTCCTGCCTGTGAAAGAATAATATGTATAGATTCAAGTTTTTGACAAAAAAGCGGCAGCAAAACTTCCGTCATAGACTTTGACGAGAGCTGCTGCCGCCTAAAAACTTTCGATTAACTAGACAAGTCTGCGGTCAAAACCCCAAATACCAACAGAACCTAATGAATTAGCCGATTTTTTCGACAATGCGATCAAAAATGCGGTTACGAATACCCTCAAAAGGAATGCGCCGCATTAAAGGATCAAAGAACCCTTGCACCGACATTTCAATCGCGGTTGCACGCGGAATGCCACGGCTCATCAAGTAGAATATTTCTTCTTCATCGATTTGGCCAATCGCTGAAGCATGCGTACATACCACATCATCCGCTTCAATCTCCAAGCCGGGAATTGAATCCGCACGTGCGGTTTTTTCCAACATTAAGTTACGATTGGCTTGAAAACCATCAATACGTTGTGCATCAGGTAATGCTTTGATCATGCCTTGCCAAACAGTACGTGATTTTCCCTTTAATGCTCCTTTGTAAAGCAAGTCGCTGACAGTATCAGGTGCATTGTGGTTTTGCTGAGTATCAAGGTCTAAATGTTGACGGCCGTTTGTGAAGAAAATGCCCGACATACGACCCCAAGCACCACGGTTATCAAGCTCCATTGTCTGGAATGCTTTTGTCAAGCGTGTGCCCATCATGCTTGTAACCCAATCTAATTTGCCGTCACGTCCCACACGCCCACGTTCATGGTTGAACTGCCACATATTGTTGCCAAAATCTTGCAAGCCAGCATAAATCAAGCTGGCATTATCTCCCACCAACAATTCGATCACGCCATTATGCATGGCCTGTCCTTGACCAGTTGCTGAAGCGTATTCATCCATCAAAATGGCTTCCGAACCCGTTTCCAAGACAACCAATGTATGCGTAAATGTTTTTCCACTTGCCGACCACAACACGCTGTGCAGGGGAGCGGCGGCTTTGACATTTCTGGGCACATACAAAAAGGTACCGCCCCGCCAAAATGCGGCATGTAAGGCAGCAAATTTACCGTCGCTAACTGGGACACATTCAGTCATGAAATGCTTTTTGATCAGGTCAGGATATTGGGCAACGGCCGTATGCATATCACAAAACAAAACACCCTGATCTTTGAGTTCCTGACTGAGCGTAAATTGTTTCACAACACCATCAATCTGTAACATGTTACCACCCGCCGCATCGGTGGTTAAGGTGTTCCCCAAAAATGCCGGAATTTCTGCTTCTGTGGCTGCATCACCATTAATAGACGGGCCAATATTATCCAACATGAAACGGCGAATATCTGTACGCCGCCAGGCTTCTTCACTCGTAGTCGGCATCGGTAAGCTGGCATAAACGTCAAACGCATTTAAGCGCAATTCAAGCATCCATGTTGGCTCATCTAAACTTGCCGATAATTTCTTAACTGCTTCTTTTGTAAACATAGTTTTATTCGTCTAACTATCTAATTGGAGTCTGGCGAATTCTAGACATGTCAGGTTTCTACCACGCGCAGCATATGAACAAATTGATCATAAAACCTGACATGTCTCCTCTGGTAAAACAAAAACGCCAGTGTCCAGTATCTAACTGTAGCCTGAGTCTGTCGAAAGCAAGCTCCACTAAGCTCAACCTTCGGCCCAGAAACAGTCAATTTAGCCGATGGAGCCCTCCATTTGTAACTGGATCAGACGATTCATCTCAATCGCATATTCCATGGGCAGCTCTTTAACTAAAGGCTCAATAAATCCATTAACGATCATCGACGTTGCGGTTTGTTCATCAATACCACGACTCATCAGATAGAAAAGTTGTTCCTCACCAACTTTACTCACTGAGGCTTCATGACCAATTGTGACATCTTCTTCGTCGATTTCAATGTACGGATACGTGTCAGAACGGCTGGCAGGATCCAGCAAAAGTGCATCACAAACCACATTGGATTTGACATTAGATGCACCATCTGCCACTTTTAACAGACCCCGATATGAAGCGCGGCCGCCATCTTTGCTAATCGATTTAGAGACGATGCGGCTGGTAGTGTTGGGGGCTATGTGTACGACCTTACCGCCGGCATCCTGATGCTGTCCCTTACCAGAAAAGGCAATTGAGAGGATTTCACCGTGAGCCCCCTCGCCTGTCATATAGACGGCCGGATATTTCATGGTAACTTTAGAACCGAGATTGCCATCAACCCATTCCATCGTTGCGTTCTCTTGGGCAACTGCGCGTTTTGTAACCAGGTTATAGACATTATTCGACCAGTTTTGAATGGTGGTATAGCGGCAGCGTGCCCCTTTCTTGACAACGACTTCCACAACGGCAGAATGCAAAGAATCGGTTGAGTAAATTGGTGCCGTACAACCCTCGACATAATGCACATGTGCGCCTTCGTCAACGATGATCAGGGTACGCTCAAATTGGCCGGCGTTTTTGGCGTTGATGCGAAAATAGGCTTGCAAGGGCATCTCGACGCTCACACCTGGGGGTACATAGATAAAGCTACCACCTGACCAAACGGCCGTATTCAGCGCAGCAAATTTATTGTCATTATAGGGAATGATCGTCGAAAAATATTCTTTAACCAAGTCAGGATGTTTTGCCAATCCCTCATCCATACCCAAGAAAATGACGCCTTTCTCTTCTAAATCTTTTTTAATATTGTGGTAAACAACTTCAGACTCATATTGGGCGGCGACACCAGAAAGGAATTTCTGTTCTGCTTCAGGGATGCCTAATTTGTTAAAGGTATCTTTGATGTAGCTGGGTACGTCTTCCCAATCATCTTCTTCGCGATCGGATGGCTTGATGTAATAATAAATCTCGTCAAAATCGATTCCGGATAAGTCTGCCCCCCAACTGGGCATCGGCCGTCCCAGAAAATGCTGAAAAGCTTTCAGACGAATGTCAAGCATCCATTCCGGCTCATTCTTCATGAGGGACATCGCACGAATTTTAGTTTCATCTAAGCCTTTTTCAGCCTTAAAAACATAATCTTCGGCGTCAAAAAAACCGTATTTAGTTGCATAATCTTGATTCACACCGGCAACGATTTCTTCTTCGCTCATATCTGGTACTACAATTTCTTTTAACGCCATATCATGCCTCCTCTAGAAGCTGATGTTTTTCGCGAATCCAGTCATAGCCATGCTCTTCCAACTTCATTGCGAGATCAGGACCACCACTTTCGACAATACGGCCGTCTAACATAATATGAACATGGTCAGGTTTAATATAGTTGAGAATGCGCTGATAATGCGTGATGACTAACAAACCCATGTTAAGCTCGTCACGCAGGCGCATAGCGCCTTCTGATACAATACGTAGGGCATCAATATCCAAACCGGAATCAGTCTCATCCATGATGGCTATCTTTGGTTCTACAGTTGCCATTTGCAAAATTTCAACCCGCTTTTTCTCACCGCCAGAGAAACCTTCATTTAAATAACGACCCGCAAATTTATGATCGATGCCCAACATATCCATTTTTGTTTTTAGCAAACGTCGAAATTCAGGAATTGATATTCCCTTATCATCCGGATCTTCAGCCTGGCGACGCGAATTAATTGTTTGACGCAAAAATTTAGCCAGTGTCACACCAGGCACAGCAGCCGGGTATTGAAAGGCTAAAAACAAACCGGCCCGCGACCGTTCATCAGCCGCGAGTTCCATTAAATCCTCACCATCAAAAATAACTTGGCCAGCAGTCGGCTCATAAGCCGGATGGCCTGCCAAAGTGTAAGCCAATGTGCTTTTACCAGAGCCATTTGGGCCCATCAAAGCATGGACTTCACCCTGTTTAATAAGTAAATCAATTCCTTTTAAGATCGGTTGTTCACTTACACCAGCGTGTAAGTTTTTGATCTCTAATGCAGCAGTCATGCGCAATCACCTCTTAAATTACCGTGTTAAGCGAACCAGAATACTTATCTTTGTACTTCAGTTTTCTGATTCATAATTGTGTAAAATTATCGTATCTACTATCGGTTAAAATTAGCTTGAATTGCGAAAATTAATCTAAATCTCGATAACGATTCTACCCTAAAAATTATAGCATGGCAGGATAGGCTCGTCAATATTTATCATAACAATGATAAAAATAGCGAATATTGACAGAAATAGCTGACCTTGCTATACTAAAATTTGGAATATTTGTTTAAATGTTCTGTTAGCAATTCGTCTTGGAGAGTGCTAACTGCACCCAGGAAATTTTAACGTGAAAACTATAACAAGCAAGAACAAACAGAGTACACGCGAGATAATCTTACATGCAATTAAGACTTCTAGTCAGGCCAACATCGAAAAGTTGGCAGAAGTGGCGGATGTTTCACCAGTCACCGTGCGCCATCATATCAATACTTTGCAAGCCGCAGGTCTGATTGAATCTGAGAGCATACGGCGTAAGGTTGGACGGCCGTATTACGTTTACAGCCTTAGTGAAAAAGGTCAAGAACTCTTCCCAAAACGCTATATTCGGCTTACAACACGTCTTTTAGATGAATTAAAAGCACGTTTACCCGAAGAAGTCGTCCAAGAAGTATTTAACAGTGTTGTACAAGGGGTTTTGGATGATCATGAAGGTGAATATGAGCATCTACCCTTTGAAAACAAACTTGATTACTTAGTGGGCTTGTTAGGAGATGAAGGCTTTACCTCTACTTGGGAACGCAGCGAACTAGGCTATATTCTCAGAGAACATAGCTGCCCATATATTTCAATTGGCCAACATCACAACGAAATTTGTACAATAGATACGGAATTGATAATTAATGTCTTGCAAGCACCAATAAAACAACACAGCTGCCTACTACAAGGTGCCGATTGCTGTGAGTTTGTGATTGCTGAAGAACACAGTGTATAATTCGACAATATGCTTAGGATGATGAGGAAATTATGATTGCAAGTAAAGAAGAAGAACTGCTCGAAACCTTAAGGTCTGTGGTTGATCCGGAGATCGGCCTGAATATTATTGAATTAGGTCTGGTACGCAATTTGGATATGGACGCAGAAAAAGATTCTGCCCTCATTACAATGATCCTTACCACCCCGTTTTGTCCTTACGGCCCACAAATTATTGAACAGGTCCGCCTGGTAGGCAATAGTGTCATGCCCGGTGGTGTAACGGTAGAAATCGGCACTGAACTTTGGGACCCATCCATGATGGAAGAAGGTGCCGGCGGTGATTGGGGATTGTTTTAGGGCTAACGATTAGATAATTGTCCGCAAACCAATTTCCGTTCCTTAACAAAAATAAAGAGCATTGTTGTTCATCCAGACTCTCTTGATTGAACTCAAGGGAGTTTTTTATTTTGTTCTTTGAACAACAATCTTTTCACCTTTCTAACTCGGGTCTGAAACTTCAAGGTAACGGGTTCGTGTTGTGTTGATAAGATCAGAAACGGCGATTTTTATTTGTAAACCACGCTGACCAGCACTGATGTATATATGAGTTTGTGACTGCACGGCCGTATCAATAAACATCGCAAAGCCCTTGTTCAACAGTGCCAACGGCGAAATGCCACCAACTTGCAAACCGGTCAATGCTTCCGCGTCGGCATGTGTTGCCATACGCACTTTCTTCTCACCAACAGCTTTTGCTAGTTTCTTGAGATTTAAATGATGATCGGCAGCGATCATGACTAACATTGGCTTGCCTGGTAACGGCCGTAACACCACCAACGTCTTGTACACTTGCGCAGGTGAAACTCCTAATTTGGCAGCAATCTCACCAGCATCACGCATGTCGGTCGGATAGGTCTCGACTTTATAAGCAATTTTTTTGCCTTCCAATAATTTCATTGCCAATGTTTTATTATCATTCATGCATAAATTATGCCGTTTCACTCCAATTGTGCAAAAACAGAGTGACCAAGCAGACAAAACCACGCTATAATCATATGAGTTTGCAGCGCTATGCACGGGACGAACGGAGCTCATCGACCAAGGTCTTTTTGCCGCGTGCCTGGCACGACTCAAAATAGGCACTATTTAAGGAAAACAAATAATTATGCAAATTTCTATCATTCAAGGGGTTGCTGCCTTCACAGAATTAGCAGCAGATTGGAATCAACTCGCCAGCCAAAGCATCACAAACACCCCTTTTCAGACCCTGGCATATCAACAAGCATGGTGGCAGCATCTGCAACCAGCGGAAGCCAGCTTATACACCATTGTCTTGCGCAACGACTCGAGAGAATTAACGGCCGTTGCTCCACTCTACCTCACCGTCGATGGCACAGTCCATTTTAATGGCTGCGTAGAAGAAACCGACTATCTCGATCTGATCGTACGCCCAGAAGATATTGAATTAGCCTGGACGGCCGTTTTTGATTGTCTTTGTTCTTCTGACTTCCCAACCTGGCAGAGCCTTGACTTTTGTAACATCCCTTCCGCCTCCCCTACCCGTACCGTTTTGCCCCAACTCGCTGCAAATCATCATCTAAAACTCAACGAATCTGTTCACGAAGTGTGCCCCATCATCCAACTGCCAAACAGCTTTGATGCCTATTTGCAAGCACTCGATAGTAAACAACGCCGTGAAGTGAGCCGGAAATTACGGCGGGCACAAGGCGCAGAGGCAAAATTAAAGGTTATCACTGCAGAGGATGATCTTGATACGGCCGTTACGGATTTCTTAGACCTGTTACAAAAAAGCAGTTTCGAAAAAAGAGATTGGCTCAACCGTGGTCGCCGAGCAATTTTTTATGCGACTGCAAAAGCAGCCCAAGAGGCTGGCACTTTACAGCTCTTGTTCATAGAAATCGAAGGTCAACGGGCAGCAGCGCTTTTTAATTTTGATTACAATGGTCGCATATGGGTCTATAACTCCGGCCTCGATCCCAATACATTTGGCAGCTTGAGTTTGGGTGTTGTGATTACAGCCTTAGCCATTGAACATGCAATTGTAAACGGCCGTTCTGAATTCGACTTTCTACGTGGTGATGAAACCTATAAATATCGCTTTGGGGCCAAAGATACTCAGGTCTACCGGTTACAAATCACAAAGGAATGAGACATTAGAGGAAATTGTTGTGTCAATAGCCCCCACATTCGACAACCCGATTCCCACCCGGCCACGACGTATCGCTATGTTAAGCGTCCACACCTGTCCGCTGGCTTTATTAGGCGGCAAGAAAACCGGCGGCATGAATGTGTACGTGCGTGATTTTAGCCGTGAACTCGGCCGCCAAGGCGTTCAAGTCGATGTTTTCACACGCTCACAAGACGATTGTCAACCCCGTATTAAACATGATTTAGGGTTTGGTGGGCGCGTCATCCACATTCCCGCTGGTCCGGAACGGCCGATTCCTGTAGATACCATTCAAAACCATCTCGATGAATTCATCGCCGGCGTCCTGGCTTTCACTGCCGAGGAAGATGCGCATTATGACATTATTCACAGCCACTATTGGCTCTCTGGCTTAGTCGCCGAAAAATTACAGCAAGCATGGCCACATGCACCCATCGTGCAAATGTTCCACACATTAGGCCTGATGAAAAATCGCATTGCCACCAACATAAACGAACGCGCTCCACAAGCACGCATTGATGGCGAACATCACGTAATCGAAATCGCCGACAGTCTAATCGTCGCCACACCAGCTGAACAAGCCCAATTGCACTGGCTCTATGGCGCAAAACTTGGTAAAGAAACGATCATCCCGCCCGGTGTTGATTTAGAGCGTTTTCAACCCATCCCTGCTGATATCGCCAAAACAAAAGTTGGCATTCCATGCAGTGACAAAAACATCATCTTTGCTGGCCGCATAGAACCCTTAAAAGGTATTGACACTCTTCTGCAGGCGATGGCACTGATCAAAAAAAGATACCCAGAAATTGCCAAAGGAGTCTGTGTGGCCATCATTGGCGGCGATCCATGGACCGATAGTCCTGATGAAGAAATGGCACGCTTACAAGAGATGCGTTTGCAATTAGGCGTAGGCGATTTCGTTGCTTTCTTAGGTGCCAAAGACCAAACTACGCTGCCCTATTATTACGCCGCCGCTGAGATGGTGGTCATGCCTTCCCACTACGAAAGTTTCGGCATGGTTGCCCTCGAAGCAATGGCCATGGGCACACCAGTGATTGCCTCAGAGGTCGGCGGCCTTGCATTTCTCATTCGGGATGGTGAAAATGGGTTCCACGTCCCCTCTCGCGACCCAGATGCGCTTGCCGAACGCATCTATGAACTCCTGGCCAATGAGTCTTGCCGTGCCCACCTTGGCCTACAAGCACAAGCCTACGCACAAAGCTATGATTGGTCAATAATCGTAACCAAAATGCTCAAAGTATATGCGAAAACGCTGCAAAATAAATTCGTAAAATCCCGACAAAAAAACGCTACAAATTTGCAACCATTTACTGTATAATCCAAGTTCAATAACATCTAAATTGTTTCGTCGCGAAACGATAACAGTTATTAATTCGGGAGGCGGGATTAACATGAAACGGCAAACCATTTGGACATTTATCTTCCTCATTTGTTTTTCTGTTATTTTATTAAACAATTTTCGGCAGCATGCCCTTCCTTTACTGGCCAAATCAATTAGTTCCGATGGATCCTGGATAGAAATCAGCCCTGGCTCAACAACTGGCGGCGGCATTAGCGATAACAGCGGCAATTCGACTTGGCCGGCTGCTGCCATGGCACCTGATAATACGCTGTATGTAGCCTGGGACGATACCAGTTCTGGTGATCGTGAGATCTATGTACGCAAATGGAATGGCAGTAATTGGCAAGAGGTTAGCGCAGGCTCTGCTAGCGGCGGTGGCATCAGCAACAACGAAGGCGAATCCAGAGGCGTCGCTCTCGCCATCGATCACAGCGGCATGCCCTACGCAACCTGGCACGACAGTAGCAGCGGTAATTATGAGATCTATGTACGCCGTTGGAATGGCAATTTTTGGGAAGAGGTAGGGTTTGGCTCAGCAACTGGCGGTGGTATTAGCAACTCAGAAGGCCTATCTTATTGGCCTTCGATTGCCTTTGCATCTGATGGAGTTCCATTCATCGCCTGGAACGACAATTCATCAGGCCATCATGAAATCTATGTGCGCCGCTTTAATGGCACAGGCTGGTCAGAAGTTGGGACAAATTCTGCCAGTCAAGGCGGTATCAGCAATACACCCGGCGATTCCTGGTCACCTGAAATTGAGTTTCTGCCCGATGGACGGCCGCTTATTGCATGGAATAACGGGAATGCGAACCTGAAAGGCGAAATTTATGTAAAGCAATGGGATGGTTTAAGCTGGACGGCGTTCGGAGAAAACTCTGCCAGCGGTGGTGGCATCAGCAATACACCCGGCGATTCACAAGTGCCCGCCATGGAAATCACACCAGCTAACATTATTTATCTCTCATGGCAAGAAGGGCTTTTAGATGGCAGCTCACAAGTCTATGTCAAAAAGTGGGATGGCAATAGTTGGGTAGATGTCGGTACAGATTCGGCAAGCGGTGGTGGCATTAGCAACAATACAGGTGAAACTTGGTGGCCAACACTTGCTCTGGGCCTAAATGGGGTTCCTTATATTGCCTGGTATGACAATTCGGGCGGTCAATATCAAATATATGTACGGCGCTGGGATGGATCGCATTGGAGTGAAGTAGGCCCACATTCAGCCACGAATGGTGGCATTAGCAATAACATTGGCATCTCCGGGATAGGAGAAATCGTTGTCGACAGCCAAAACATCCCATATGTGATCTGGGAAGATGCTTCCAATGGTAACTATGAGGTGTACGGCCGTCGTTGGCAAGCGCCCCCTTGTTATGAATTGACAACAAGCCACACAGGCTCAGGATCAGACCCAGTGGCAGCGCAATCAGAGTCGGTAGATTGTAGTTCTGGTGAGTATGAAGCAGGTGAAGTTGTGGGAGTAACGGCCGATCCTGCTAATGGATGGGAAATTTCAGGTTGGGAAGGCACAAACAACGACTCAAGTTCAAGCACAAGTAATACAGTCACAATGCCAGCAAATGATCATTCGATACGTGTTGATTATGAACAAATAATGTTATCAACCTCTCATTCTTACCTATCATTAGTTCTAACTAAACCCACATTTTTCTTGGGACCAGAAGAACACGAACCAAATGACCACCCAAATGTAGCAAATGGGTCACTAATTTCTGATAACACATATTTTGGCACGTTCACATTAACAAATGATTTAGACGTTGATGATTATTTTTATGTAAACTTTCCATTGAATGGCCATCTATCGATTTCCCTGACAGATATACCTGCTGGTCAAGACTATAATCTAGTATTGTATGACGAAACTTCAACAAACATTTTGGGGTACTCAGGAAATGTAGGCGATGTTAATGAATTTATCTTCGCAGAGATCAAATCAGGGAAAAACTATATCCGTGTTTACAATCAATCAAACTCTGCTAGTTCCAAGCCTTATAAACTAACAGTAACTTACGAATGAGGAACACTGTTCGCCAGTTCAGCAGAAACATGGACATCAGGTACATATCCACTCCGTAATGCTGCAACCGTAGAAAGCGGCGTCAAAACAACAACATCCTCATCGACTGGACGAGCCGCTGGAGTCAGATAACCAGTAGGCGTCCAGCCGTAGATTTTGTTTCCCCAAATCAAGTAAAAGTCCTGATTGTAGAAAATAAATACACCATTAGGCAGTGCACCAACACCTGTCAAATAGGTTCTCTTACGGCGGTCGTTAATGAAATAGGCTTCAGTCATACGTTCGCGTTGCAAAACATCATCAAGCATTGGAAATTTTGTCTTAGCCCCTTCGGGAAACAGCGGATTATCAGTGACCATTGCAGCACGAAATGCAAGCGCTCGTTCACGACGGCATTCATGACACGGGCGATGACCTGCAGCTAATGCAGTCGCTTCATCCAGAAAAAATAATTCAGTGTACTCGCCTGGCGTCATAATCTTGCGCTGCCGGTTCTTGAATTCAAGCACACAAATAATCCATCCTTTGGTGCGTGCCTGACGCACTAGCTCCTGATTGTCATTATGTAGTGTGCCGCCACGATTGCCCATAAAAGTGCCACGTGCATCTGTGGCTATAATACGGCCGTCTGGTTGTACTCGATTTTGTTTTGACATTGATTAACTTTTTATCTCCGCAATACACTCAATCTCTACCAAAGCGCCTAACGGGTTTTGTTTGACAGCCACCGTTGTACGCGCTGGTCGGTGATCACCAAACATGCGCGCATAAACCGCATTCATTCCTTGAAAATCAGCCATGTCCTGCAAAAACACTGACGTTTTGACTACATTTTGTAAAGTTAAACCCATGCCGTTCAATACAACTGATAAATTCATTAACACACGTTCCGTTTGCGTTCCAATATCGCTGCCAACTAACTGCATCGTGGCTGGATCGAGTGGGGTTTGACCCGAGCAAAACAACAAATTGCCCACAGTGACTGCATGGCAATAGGGGCCAATTGCTGCTGGGGCGTTTTCAATAAAGTTTACTTGCATAGTCGCGTCCCCTATTTATTGCGGTGGCTCAATGGAAATATCAACATCATATTCGAAAACCTGAGTTATTTGACCACCCACATCAGTGCCAGGAAAGGTTATTTCCTGTTTAAGCGGCAGATTGTCAGACTCACGAATCCACACAACGATTTCTGAAGTCGTAGGCGAATCTGTCAATGTGTCAACGGCCGTAAACCGGTAAACTTTGGCTGCTTCGCCATTTACATCTTCAATGCCCAGGAATTCTATATTTTCAAAACGACTCTCTTCCAGCATACTTTGTGGATCGTTAAGCATGTTTGAAAATTCAGAACCCATGTCCACTGGCAGTTCCACCCATGTACCCCCTAAATTTTGGTACATAGTCTCACCAATCATGATGGTCTCAAAGGGCATTGACTCGCCCATATCCATGGTCACGCGATAACGATCTGGTGACTGGTGTTCGACGACGGTTTCCAAGCTGTTTTCGCCATCGACAATGGTTTGTCTGGCACGCCATGTGCCTGCTTCTTGCTGGGTGCTAAAAGCAAGCATTAATTCAGCCAGCAGATCATCGTTGCCAACAGCCGTTTCTTCGACAGGTTCTGCTGCCGGTTCCAACGTTGCTGTTGGTTCAGGAACGGCCGTTGCTGGGGGTAATATTTCAGTTGGAGCTACTTCAATTTCTACCGGCTCTTCAACAGATTCAATAACTGTTTCTTGATCACTGGCTTGTTGAACCGCATCCTGTGGTGCCGCTGATTCATCACCGCTGCATGCACTCAAAACAACAAAAGAAATCAAAAATAAAATAAGTAAAGCGTTTTTTAATTGAAACCAGGTGTTTTTCATATCAAATTCTCCAAGGCATAATTGTCCACAATCTTTAGAATGTTAACATTTAGAACTTAACACATTTGATAAGTGGCAAAAACATGTTTGAGTCATACAATTACACAAAATGTATATATTCACAAACCGATTAACCTCTATAGACATTAAGATAATGTTTTGGTTTGTAGTAACCGCTTTAGCGGT
>JAGRDI010000004.1:64863-75629 GCA_020432765.1 Anaerolineales bacterium
AATGACAACCTTTGAAATCCTTGAAACAACCATTTCCGGTTTACAAACCGCAATGGAAAACGGTATCATTAATGCCCAACAAATTGTAACACGCTATCTTGAAAGAATTGAAGCGATTGACAAAGTTGTTAATGCTATTCTGGAATTGAACCCAGAGGTACTCAACAGCGCAGCACTACTGGATAAAGAACGAATAACCCAAGGGTCCCGCGGTCCCCTACATGGCATTCCGCTGCTCATCAAAGACAATATTGAAACGGCCGATCGCATGCCAACAACAGCTGGTTCTTTAGCTTTAGCCAATCATTTCGCGAGGCAAGACGCCTTCTCAATTTCGCGGTTACGCAGTGCAGGCGCCATTATCCTGGGCAAAACTAACCTGAGTGAATGGGCCAATTTTCGCTCGACACGTTCTAGCAGTGGGTGGAGTAGTCGCGGAGGGCAAACACACAATCCTTATGTATTAAGCCGCAACCCATGTGGATCTAGTTCAGGTTCTGGTGTGGCAGTATCCGCAAATTTGTGTGCCGCAGCGGTTGGCACAGAAACAGATGGCTCAATTGTCTGTCCGGCCCATATGAACGGCATCGTCGGTCTCAAACCGACCATCGGCCTTGTCAGCCGCTCCGGCATTATTCCTATCGCCCACAGTCAAGATACGGCCGGACCAATGGCACGTACTGTGCGTGACGCTGCCATTTTACTGGGGGGCATGGTGGGCATTGATAGTCGGGATCCAGTTACAAGGACGAGCAACGGCCGCTATTACAATGACTACACGCAATTTCTCGATATTCAAGGCTGTAAGGGAGCACGCATCGGTGTTGCACGCAACTTCTTTGGCAAACATCCTGCATCAGATTTACTGATGGAGAAAGCAATCGGCACACTCAAACAACTCGGCGCAGAAATCATTGACCCAGCCAATATTGAAACGATGCAGCAGATCAAAAACAGTAAACTAAGTGTGCTTTTATATGAATTTAAAGCTGATTTGAACAGTTACCTGGCAAACTTAGATACAGATATTGGCATTCTTTCATTAGCTGATTTGATTGCCTACAACGAAGCCCGTGCAGACAAAGTCATGCCGCTTTTTGGTCAAGAACTGTTTTATCAGGCACAAGAAAAGGGGTCGCTGCAAGAGGCAGAATACCTGGCTGCGCTAGCCAATAATCATCGTTACATGCAAGCCGAAGGGATCGATGCGGTCATCGGCAAACATCAGCTCGACGCTATCATCGCACCGACTGGCGGGCCCACATGGCTAACAGATCATGTTAACGGGGATCATTATACTGGAAGCTGTTCATCGGCAGCGGCCGTTGCAGGCTACCCACATATCACAGTGCCAATGGGGTTTGTGGCAGGATTGCCTCTTGGCATTTCATTCTTTGCTGGGGCTTTCACAGAACCTACACTGCTCAAACTGGCTTATGCGTTCGAGCAGGCAACCCGGGCACGCAAACCACCCCACTTGTTATCCACAATAAATCCTGCCACAAATTAAACCGGATTTTCAAGAATGCGCAGAACGCCATCTGGAAAAATCCACGAAAATCTGTGCCAAAAAAAAACTTCACGCTCCGACAACAAGCGCTTTAAGTTGGGTAATATCTGTTTGCCGATCCGTTTGAACTTCTATGACGGTGGGCTGTGGAGCAGCGAGTACGCTGCGCAAAGCAGTTTGGAAATCAGATCGTGTAGAGACACGCACATGCTGCAAGCCATACATTTGAATAACCGGTGCAAAATTAAGATCATGCGGTGTTGCGAATAATCGTGAAAACGCTGGTTCGTGTGCTGCCACAGGCAAACGATGAAAAATGCCACCACCATTGTTATTGAGCAAGATGATGGTCAGGTTTTTTAGCTTTAACTGTTTTATCGCCAGCAAACCGTTAAGGTCATGATAAAAAGTGATATCGCCAACGACTGCCACTAAACGGCCGTTTCCGTTACCCACATGGCACCCCAATGCCGTCGAAATATTACCATCAATACCACTGGCACCCCGATTGGCATAGACGTTTATCTTTTTGGCGCGCGCCTGCCCAAACTGGTCTAAATGGCGGATAGGTAAACTATTTCCCATAAACAAGGTTGTATTTTCTGGAATCAGATCAACAATATCAGCGACATAAGCGCCATCGAAGTTGGCTGTGACGAGCTTTGCATTGAGGGTCTGCCAATGTTTTTTTTCAGTTTGGACAACGGTCGCTGCCCACCAATCACTCTCGCTCACCTCAATTCTGTCACCTAATTCCTTGCATACGGCCGTTGCATTCGCCTGCAAAAATAATGTTGTCCTGTGATCCTCATCTGCCCACACACCATTCTCGCAAATGTGAATACGATGTTCAGGCTGTACGCGCTCCAAATAGGTATTCAACCATTTTGAGGTTGGCACTGCACCAAAACGCAAAATGAGCTGTGGGGAGGGCCATGCCGGGTCATGGCGTAAAAAGGTTTCATATCCACTGATAACGGCCGTCTCTGCCACATGGGATCCAAAACGCAAACCGGAAATTGGGTCGGCAAAAATCGGATACCCAGTTTTGCATCCTAAAGCCGCAACAGCGGTTGGAAAGTCGCCATCAGGACAACGTGGACCACATATAATAAGACCGCATGGATTTGTGCTTATAAGCAGCGCAAGTTGACTAATTTGATCAGATGTGAGGGTTAATTGACCACGCTGAACCTGTGTAAAAGGTCGTTTGTTAACCGGATATTTTCCTACAAAATCTGGTTCCAACGGTTTGCGAAAGGGAAAGTTAAGGTGGACTGGGCCTTTGCGCAAGCCATCAGCCAGCGCATATGCACGTGCCGCCAGGGTGCGCAAATTACGCAGCGCAACGTCAGGGGCAGTTTCTTGGGGCAGTGCCACATCGACCGACCATAAGACCTGATCACCAAAAAATTTAACCTGATCAATGGTCTGATTTGCGCCGCTATGCCGCAATTCTGGCGGGCGATCAGCCGTAAGCACTAACAGAGGAACTTGTGACATGTTGGCTTCGACCACAGCAGGCATGAAATTAGCAACGGCCGTTCCTGATGTACACACCAGCGCCACAGGTCTATTACGCGTCAATGCCATGCCCAACGCGAAAAAACCAGCGCTGCGTTCATCAAGGTGCAAATGTACCTCAATCTGTGGATGTGCCTCAAAAGCGAGCGTTAAGGGAGTGGAACGTGAGCCGGGGGCTAGCGAAACGGCCGTCAACCCCGCCGCCGCCAATTCTCTCACAAAAGTCGTTGCCCACACAGTAGATGGATTCATAACCCAAGTGCCCTTTGCATGGGCCGGAATTTTAATGCAGTTTCATCCCACTCGCGCTGTGGCTCCGAATCAGTCACAATGCCAGCACCCGCATACAACCACACGCGCCGCCGTTGGCTCACTGCCGATCGAATCGCAACCCCAAACTCGCCATCAAGTTTGTGATCGATCCAACCAATAGGCGCCGCATACCAGCCGCGCGGCACAGGCTCCGCATCGCGAATAAACGCTAAGGCATCTTCGCGGGGCGTACCCCCTAATGCAGGCGTTGGATGCAGCGCCGCCACCACTGGCAAAATGCCCGTTGTCGTCTGCAAAGTAGCGCGAATCGGTGTGCAAAGATGATGGATATAGCTTAAGGTATAAATTTGTGGCTCAACGGGCATTTCAAGATCATGTGCAAGTGGTTCTAAACGCTGCTCCATCGCATCCACTACGAGTGCATGCTCGTGACGATCTTTTGAACTTTGCAATAACGCACGAGCAAATTGTTCGTCATGGTCTGCATCGACACCGCGCTGCATCGAGCCTGCTAATGCCATTGTATGCAGGGTACGGCCGTTGACACGCGCCAATAATTCTGGTGTGGCACCAAAAAAAGCGTGATACGGTCGTGGCTCAAACAAAAACTGGTAACATTCAGGGTAATTTTGATTAAGATGAGCAAGCACGGCCGTTACACGTACACGTGCTTGCAGCCAGATTTCACAAACACGTGCCAGCACAACTTTTTGCAAAGAACCTTCATGCATTTGATCAATTGCAGCGCTCAACATCGCATTCCATGCTGTGTAATCCATCGGGTAATTCATATGTTGTAAGGGTGGGGAGTCAGGCACGCTCGCTTGTTTACAAGCCGCCAATAATTGTTGATATCTTACCGCTAATGCCCCACGTAATTGTGGCAAAATAGCGGTAACATTTTCTTCCTGTGGCACAATGGCGTTCATTGTCAGCCAGGATTGGCAAGCATTCTGATCATGATTCTGGTTAAAGAGTTGTGTAAGCTGATAATGAGGCAAAATAAAATGTGCCGGGTGGAAAACCGCCCATGTATTATCTGGCGTGAAGTCATCACGAAAGGCAAAGCCACCAAACAAACGCGGGGCAGCCACAGCGGGTGTACCACCTCGTATGGATACATCTTCAAATATATGGGCACCATCAAATAGCTGTTTTGCTTTTTGCGCAATGGATTTAAAACGGCCGTTGCCCCAAGCCATCATTTCTGCTGCCACACCAAAGCCAGCATAAGCGGTTTGCTCGCGTCCAGCTTGCCAAAAGAAGCGCTCAACACCCAATGCCTGCCCTAAAAAACCGTTCAAAGTCAGCCCGGGTGCAGACATTGAAACACTGACCAAAGTTCCTTCTGCTGGAGATAACAAACTGGTTTGTTCATCTAAAGATTCTGTGTTTGCGATCCATTGATTTTCTAGGCTGTGTGATACGGCCGTTAAACTATTTGTCATAACCAACGCTCTTCAAAAGGATCGGAACCAAAGTGTCCAAAATACGATCCGGTTCTGGCTCACCCGTGTTTACCCAGCGGATAACCAAATTATAAATCGCCCCCATCCACGCATAAGCCACAACTTCAATATCAATCGGCTCAATATCGCCAACTTCAACTGATTCCTGTAAATAGATCGCAATCAGGTCCGCAAAACGATCATTGACTTCGTTACGTTTATTTTCAAATGTTGTACCCAATCCCACTGCTTGCACCAACAAAATTTTGGCTGGACGTCGATATTTGCCAAAGGTTTGCAAACAAGTTTCCAAGGCTACACGCACGCGCCCCATACCTTTCTCCTCAACCTGAATCGCTTCAATTACGCGACGTTCCAACAAATCAGCAAATTGATCTACCAGAGCGATAAACAGTCGCTCTTTATTCGGAAAATGAAAATAGATCGCCCCTTTTGAGGTGTGCGATTCATCGACAATTTCATCCAAACGTGTTTCATAAAACCCTTTCTGTGAAAATATATTGAGCGCCGCATCAAGAATACGCCCTTTTGTGCTTTGCGGATCATTTATGTTATCCAATTCCACACCTGCTATAAAAATTTAGACCTAGACCGACTGGTCAGTCTGCCTAGATGATAATCAATATTTAAGGTATTGACTAGCGACAGCAAGGGAAAGCTAATGAAAAATGGCACATGACCTGCACACTCGCTTTGTAGGTCAAACAGAATTCGTGCGGCAGGTCTAGCTAAAGGAAGCATCTACATATAAATTTTGTTTGCCAAAACTAACAAACACAAAGCAATGTGTGACTTTTTTCACAGTTATGTGTTGAAAGTGTAGAGGCTTTTTATAAAATGCTCACAAGACAATTTATTCAGGCAATGATTAAGCATCTGGACAACAATAAGTTGAGGCAACATTTTTATGCAAGTATCGGTGATCGCAACAGTATTAAATGAAGGTGAAGCGTTACGGCCGTTGCTAAATTCGCTCATTGATCAAACCCAACTTCCTGATGAGGTCATCTTCTGCGATGGCGGATCCACAGATAATACAGTTGAAATCTTGTCCGAGTACCAGGAATGGCTGCCGCTTAAAATTATCGTTGTACCAGGAGTCAACATCAGCCAGGGGCGCAATCATGCCATCGCGGCGGCTGCGGGTCCGATAATCGCGGCCACTGATGCAGGCGTCGTGCTTTCGCCCACATGGGTGGAAGATTTAGCCACAGCATTACAAAAAAGCCAGGCAGCTGTCACAAGCGGCTGGTTTGAGGCTGATCCACATACTGATTTTGAAGTAGTTATGGGCGCTACTGTTCTGCCTATGCGCAAAGATGTTGATCCCCAAAAATTTTTACCGTCCAGCCGTTCAGTGGCTTTTCTGAAATCCGCATGGGAAGCGGTAGGCGGTTATCCTGAATGGTTGGACTACAGCGAAGATTTAGTTTTCGATATGGCCCTACGTGAGCAGTATGGTGCATTTCCGTTTGTGGGCACGGCCGTTGCCTACTTCCGTCCGCGTGGCAGCTTGCGCAGCTTTTTCCGCCAATATTACAACTATGCACGCGGCGATGGCAAAGCCAATCTGTGGCCTAAACGTCACGCCATTCGTTATCTCACTTATCTATTTGGACTACCATTTATCTTACGGCTTATCTGGCATGAAAAATGGCAAGGTTGGCTATTTCTGCTTTTGGGCATAGGCGCCTATACGCGACAACCCGCCACACGTCTATGGGACAGTACTTGGGGCTGGCGGCCACCATTGCGGGCGCGGGCTTTTGCCCTCATTCCAATTATTAGACTCGTTGGGGATGTGGCTAAAATGCTCGGCTACCCGGCAGGCGTCTGGTGGCGCTTGCGACATGCCAGCAAAATCAGCCGATAAAAGTTCCTGCAGTGCCTTGCACAGGGTATTAGGTCTTGGACTACTGAAAGCTGTGCACCCGATGCAAAGCCTTACAACCGGGTTCTTTATACCCCGCGCATGGTACTACTCAAAAATAATAAACTCCTAAATCTCTGTGCGACATTGTCGCCAACTTCGTGCCTTCTCAATGAACTCCGTGTAACGTTAGAATTATGATTATCGAACGTAAGTCACCACGTCACCCCCGTCAAGGGCCATCTTGTCTGCTAATTATTTTTGTCACCATTGGCATCGCGGTCAGCCTATTCGTGATCCAAAATCGTGATGACGTGCGGAATGTAATCATTCCAACGCCAACCCCAGAACCCACACGTTCAGCAACCGAATACGCAGTGTTGGCTGAATTGAGCAAAGAAGACGGTGAAGTCCAGGAAGCGATTGAATTTTATGAACAAGCTCTTGCGTTAGACGCCACCAAGCCGGAATTCTTTATTCGATTAATCGATTTGTTAGTCCAAAAAGGCGAATCGGAAAAGGCGGTTGAAAAAGCAGAGCAAGCTACAATTCTCGCTCCGGAAAACGATAAGGTTTGGATGGCTGCAGCCGCTGCCTATCTGGCGAATGGCGATCGGCTCAGTGATCAAGGTGATTTCAGCGGTGCGAATATTCAATATGCCACCGCCTTCCAACATGCCAGCCGCGCCCAGGACATCAATCCTGAGAATGCAACCGCCATGGCTTATGCTGCGGCCGGCTTAGTGCTGCAAGGCAATGCAGATCTGTATGAACAAGCCCAAGAATTGGCCGACACAGCCATTTTTCTTGAGCCGGACAATCCAATCGCGCGTCTTTATATGGCAACGGTTTTCACTTATCAGGGATTTTATCCAGCCGCGTTAGAACAATATCAACTGGGCTTGCAAACCGACCCAACCAACACCGACCTACATTTTGGCTTGGCTTATAATTATTATGGCGACGGCCGTATCTCCGATGCCATCATTAGCTTAGAAGACGCACTCGCCGCCGATCCGAATAACGCTGCGGCCTACGATGGTCTGGCACACATGTATATGCAATTGGGCGACGCGCCTCTTGCTGAAAAAAACGCTCTGGAAGCGGTCAAATTAAATCCCAACATCGCCCGTGCCCAAGGACGATTAGGAGAAGCTTATTTCCGTCAAAATAATTATTTCACCGCAATTCCACCTCTCGAACGTGCCATAGAACTATACGGCGAACCATCTGATTTAACTGCACGTTTTTTCAATATGCTGGCAACAGCCTACATTCGCAACTCCCTTTCACAAGAAAGCTGTCAAAAAGCAATCCCCTTATTTCAACAAGTTCTGAATGTGACATTCAATGAATTGATCATCGCAGGCGCTCAAGAAGGGCTTGATGAGTGTCGCCGTGTCGAACTCGAAAACCTGCCCTAATTGGCATCTGTTGATCACATGAAATTTTGAGTAATCGTGTTCCTACAGAGATATTTTTCAGCTTGCAACTTTACGACTCAGCAACCTTAACGGTTTCTTAGCACTTGACCCCATAGATTGCCAAAATATGCTTGACATCCAAAAATTCTATGCTACAATTTTTTCGTGTTGTTAGCACTCTACCCGCGAGACTGCTAAAAGTTTGAAGATGGAGACAAAAAAGCTCCAAAACCGCAACGTTAACACCATTTATTTTACACAAATTGTTAAAATTTTTTCACAAGGAGATAGTTGACTATGTCTACTACACTTAAACCGCTTGGTGATCGTCTGGTGGTTGAACCACAAGAGCAAGAACAAATGACGGCTTCCGGCTTAGTACTGCCAGAAACCGCCAAAGAAAAACCCCAGCAAGGCGTGATCGTTGCTGCTGGCCCAGGTCGTCGTGATGATGATGGCAAACGCATTCCCCTGGATGTTGCTGTTGGTGACACCGTACTCTATGCCAAATATGGCGGCACGGAAGTCAAAATTGACGGCAAAAAAGTATTGATCCTCAAAGAATCCGACGTCCTCGCGATTGTTGGTTAAAAGACCCTAAGTTATACATTTACGGAGATACAAAACATGGCTAAACAACTTGTTTTTTCTGAAGACGCCCGTCGCAAATTGAAGACAGGCATTGACACGGTCGCTACGGCCGTATCCACCACGCTCGGTCCTAAAGGTCGAAACGTGGCTATTGACAAAAAATTCGGCGCACCAACCATCACCCACGACGGTGTCAGTGTGGCTAAAGAAATCGAACTGGAAGACCCCTATGAAAATATGGGCGCCCAATTGTTCAAAGAAGCTGCCATTAAAACCAACGATATTGCTGGTGACGGCACTACCACTGCCACTGTCCTGGCACAACATATGGTCCATGAAGGATTGAAAAATGTTGCTGCAGGCGCCAATCCAATGCAGCTAAAATTAGGCATCGAAGCCGGCACTGCTGCTTTAGCAGCCGCGATCAAAGAAATGGCCGTCAGCATCGACAGCTACGATGAAATCGCTTCTGTCGCCTCCATTTCCGCTCAAGATCCTGCAATTGGCCAACTAATCGCCGAGGTCATGGACAAAGTCGGTAAAGATGGCGTCATCACTGTGGAAGAGTCCAAAGGTTTGGAGTTTGAAACCGAATATGTCGAAGGTATGCAGTTCGACCGTGGGTATATCAGTCCCTACTTCGTCACCGATTCCGACACCATGGAAGCGGTTATTGAAGATGCCTACATACTGATTCACGACAAGAAAATCAGCTCTGCCCAAGATATTGTCCCGATTCTCGAAAAACTCGTCCAAATCGGCAAAAAAAACCTGGTTATTATCGCGGAAGACATTGACGGCGAAGCCTTGGCAACCCTCGTACTCAACAAATTACGCGGCATGATCAACGCTCTGGCCGTAAAAGCACCTGGTTTCGGCGACCGCCGTAAAGCGATGCTGCAAGACATCGCTGTCCTGACCGGTGGCGAAGTTATCACCGAAGAAATGGGCCGCAAATTGGACAGTGTCCAGATAAATGATCTGGGTCGCGCTGCCAAAGTCGTCTCCACCAAAGACGACACCACAGTCGTCGATGGCGCTGGAGATGAAGGTCAAATCAACGGCCGTGTCGAACAAATTAAAATCGAAATCGATCGTTCAACCTCTGACTATGACCGTGAAAAATTGCAAGAACGCCTGGCTAAATTGGCTGGTGGCGTGGCTGTCATTCGCGTCGGTGCTGCCACTGAGGTTGAGTTGAAAGAAAAGAAACACCGCGTCGAAGATGCTTTGAGTGCCACCCGCGCTGCGGTTGAAGAAGGTATCGTCCCCGGTGGTGGTGTGGCTCTATTAAACGCATTGCCTGCACTAGATGACGCCAAAGTTGCGGCTGGTGATCCCACAACCGGTGTTGGTATTTTGCGCACCGCGTTGATTGCGCCAATGCGCAAAATCGCCGAAAATGCCGGCATGAACGGCGACGTAATCATTCAAAATGTGCTGCGTGCCCAAAAAGAAGCTGGCGACGACAAAATTGGTTACAACGTCTTGAGCGACAGTTATGTCAATATGATCAAAGCCGGTATCATTGATCCGGCCAAAGTGACACGTGGTGCATTGGAAAATGCAGCTTCCATCGCCGCGATGATCTTAACAACCGAAGCGCTGATTACCGATTTGCCCGAAGAAGAAGCACCCATGATGCCACCTGGTGGCGGCATGGGCGGTATGGGCGGTGGCATGGGCTTCTAACCCGCAGCCGCTTGAACTCACATAAACAAAAAAGGTTCCTCAATCGAGGAGCCTTTTTTATTTTTCAGTCTATCAACATTCGGCAAGGAGTAAAACAGGTGGGAAAGGTTTTTAGTTTTTACCATATAGAAGCGATTTCCTGCCCGCCTATCTCACCTGCCAACAGCACCTCGGACCGGCTGTCTGTTAAATGGTGTGCAGGAAATCAAAAACGGCCGTTCTAACTTCTCCTGGTGTCAAATCAGTTGTATCAATATAAAAATCACAATGTTGACGAGCATGATCTAAACGTTTGTGCTGTTCTGTTAAACGTTGTGGGCCACCATCAATATGTGGTTTACGCTGCCTGGCGGCAGTGTAGGACACATCCAAATACAACAGTATGTCTGGTTTGCTCAACCGCTGCCACATAT
>JAGRDI010000005.1:0-855 GCA_020432765.1 Anaerolineales bacterium
GCCACAATGACATTACCTCTAGCAGCCACACCTGATATGTTTTTGCCGGCTAATCCACCATCGATCTCAGTCCAGGTTGTGCCGCCGTCTGTCGTACGTAATAGACCGATACGGGGGCCGCCATAAGATGGGACCCCATAACTACTATAACGGCCGCTACCGGCTACTAATGTATTGTGGGTTGTATCTGTTGGATCAAATTCGAGCGCACCAATGGATAGAGAGTCAAATTGATCCGTTAATGGTTCCCAGATTGGTGAAGAACTAAATGCATTGGTCGTCTTCCAGACACCCCCATTAGCTGCACCCACATAGAGAATGTTAGGACTAGTAGGATGGGCTGCGATGGCATGCACAGCCCCGGCAACTGGGCCATTGAATATGTTCTCCACATCCCCATCCAAGGCTGGCCCTGGCCCTTGAGCCAGCCAAGTGCCGCCCTCAATCGCGAGGTCAACCTCCCGGTGTGGTTGGGGTAAAATGGGACTATCCTCTCCCAAATCACCAATATCTGGATCATCCGGCGGTGGCGCAAGGATGGACAGATCCTTCGGAAGCGGATCTTGGTTTTGCTTTGTACTGTCTGCACGGATAATGGGATTTGGTGTTACTGCTATAAGAATTACAACAAACAACAAAATTACTATTGCAAATATTGTCAATTTGTAAAGACGAGATTGTTTTTTTGCCAAACCAAGCTTTCTCCTTTTAAACGCAATATTGACTTACCCCAAGCGGCACGGCGAGTTTTTAGTATAACATGGTTAATTGCAAAAAAAGTTCGGATTTGGTTATAAAATCTACAGGACTCTGGCGTTTTTTGTTCTTCCAGAGATTTGTCAACTTTTTTGTTTG
>JAGRDI010000005.1:881-6565 GCA_020432765.1 Anaerolineales bacterium
GAGGAAAGTTGACAAATCTATTTTTTGCCAGAGTCCAGAATCCAGATTATCCAAGTAGTAGGAGAAAGACAACGGCCGTTTCCCATAAAACGGCCGTTTTTTATTATGACTGCTACGAAGTGCCCGGCTCAATACTAAAATCGAATTCACCGGCATAGTTGGAACGTGCAGAAGCCGCACCGCAAATGTTATTGGCGATGACGATATAAAAATAGTTGTTGGCAGGATCGCCAATTCTATCCGTGTCGCTGTAACTCGTTGCTGCGGTTGTCGTCACCAAAATCCCGCGGGAACTAAGGTATGGATCATTCACACCGCGCAAAATGGCATAAAGATCAGCACCAGTAGCTGTCCAAGCTAGATCGATATCAGTGCCATTTACATTTGCGCTCGCACCCAGGTCTGTCACTTGATCAGGGACTGAACAAGTATCAGCTTCAATCGTGAAATTACTGTTTGAAATATCAAAGAAGATGTTTGTCGCACAGGCAACCTTCACACGTGCGGAAGTAGTGGGTACATTGGGCACAGTAACAGTTTGGCTGCCATCGTTGTTGACACCCGTCGCCAACGTAAGTGGGTAGGTATACCCGCCATCAGTGGAAAGGGTAACATCGACAGTACCGCAGCTAACAGGCGCGGCGGTGGTATTGGCGACATCCCAGGTGACGGTTTCTGATGCGCCACCAGTCCAGGTAACGGCCGTATTGGGTGCAGTCACCAGGAAAGGTCCAGCAGATGCCGTTGCGCTAAATGCGATTTGATCATGATCCACACCACCACCCAAAGCGCGATTGTCACGCACCGTCAAGCGGAAAGTCAAACTACGGCCGTAACTGGGTAATAATTCGCCCAGCGTATGTGTGTTATTGACAATATCTGAGATTTGGGGGAAGGTGCGTGCAGGGCTGGTTTGGGCTGTGAACGAACGAAAAATGGGGGCATTGTTTACCGGATTGTCAGGATGCCCGGCAGGTCCTAAATCAAACTCTTCCCAATTATACGTCAGCAAATCGCCGTCATCGAGGTCTGTGGCCGCACCAGTCAAGGTAAAGGGGGTGTTTATAGGGATGGTAACACCATTAGCACCACTCGCATTGGCGTTGGGAACAGGCGGATGATTGTCGGTGTTCGTGACAGCAGCACAGGTACTGCCACCGCCAGCAGTCGTATGTGCGACCATCTCATCAAAGCTCAATGTGTGGAAATAAGCATCACTATTGGATTGGATATTTTGACCACTGCAAATACCCGCATATGCTTGTATGGTCGAACCGCTGCCAGGTTCATAAGCTGTGGATCCGTTACGATTACCACCTGCACAGTTGCCCGCGTTGCCATTAAATGTATGATTGCCGCCAAACTGATGCCCCAACTCATGCGCAACATAATCCACATAAAATGGATCACCGATAGGATTGGATAGCCCCGTCTCGCCACGCGCCTTAGATGAATTACTGCAGATCACTGACAGAGCGGCCAAACCACCGCCACCAGTTGAAAAAACATGCCCCACATCATAGTTGGCGCTGCCGATGACGGCATCCAGGTTTGCCTGATTTTGCGACAGCAGTGCGGAAGGACTGCCATTGGTGTAAGGGTCAGTGGCAGGATTTGTGTAGATAACCAGGTTGTTATTGGCCACAAGCTGCAAGCGCACGGCGATTTCTACTTCATAAATGCCAGTGACACGATTGATGGCAGTTACGACGGCGGCTTGTCCCAGATTCACTGTGCCGCCATGATAAGTCGTATACTCACCGGTAGCCGCAACAGCCAGGCGGTAGGTACGCAGCTGCGCACCTGAAGGGCCGACAACTCCAGCCGCGATCAAATCGGCCGTCTCCTGCGCACGTAATCCGCCTGGGTCTAGCGGTGGGTATTGCACAGCGGTACGATCGCTGAGAAAGTCTTGTTTGAAGTAGCTGATATAAGCGCTTGTATTGCCGCGTGCATAAGGATCAATATAGATATCGCCTTGACTGGAAAGAATCATGGCGTGGAAGCCCTGCGGCGTCCAATCCAAACGCACGCTGGCGCTGGCATCATCGAGTCCCTGCCCGGCATAGGTCTTGATCTCTGGGAATTTAGCGGCCAGTTCAGGTTCCATGATCGGCGATTCAACGATTTGGAAACGGCCGTAATCCCCATCAGGCAAAGGTAAACTCAACACAATCTGGTCGTTCTGCGCTGCGGCACTGCCTTCAAATGGCGCTTGTGCCAGCAGTGTTTGTAACTTGCCAACATCAAGGCCTACGCTGCGATATTCCTGGGGAATAATGAGCCGCGCTCCATCTAAATCAATCCTGGCATCGTCCACATCATACCAAAGCCCATTGGTCGCTTGGTTTTCGGTTGTGGGTAAACTTTGGGCGGCAGCGCTGCCAGAAAATAGGCCAATTACCAATAAAAACAGAAGGGATAAGAAAATGGGACGCCAGTCAACGTGCGCCTGGCAAAATTTATTTTTTTCTTCGGATGATGACACGAATCGTTTCTCCTTGTTGCTTGGTTAGATGAAAAAAGGTGCTGTCACGGAATTGTATCATGAGAAAATCGGACACGCCCTTAACAAAACAAAACGGCCGTTCCTGCGCAGAAACGGCCGTTTATTATGATAATTAACCGGTGCTGCCAACCTGGTCAGTGGCTAACCATGCCGGGAATGATCTCGAAGTCAAACTCGCCCACACGATTGGACGGTCCAGAGAAGACACCAAAGCCCCTTTGCTCACCGGGCGGAAAAGCACAATCGTTCACGGCCAGCAAGACATAGCTGTAATTATTGCTTACGTCACCAATAATATTGGGGGCTGAATCAGTGAATGCTGTACCATTTATGGAGGCTATGAAGGTCCCACCGGCAGGTGCAAAGTAGAAGTCATTGGACTTATGATGGATGTCGTAATAATCTGCACCGGCGTCTGACCAGGCAAGGTCAACATCAGCCCCATTAGCATTCAAAGTGGCACTGAGATCGGAAACGGCCGTTGGCGTCACACAAATTGCTGCTTCAACCGGTGTCATTACCGTATCACAATCATTGTGTCCTTGTGCGCTGTTGACACAGGCCGTGTTTGTGATTGATGCACCCTGTGTGGCAAGCGTCACATCATCCACAAACCAGCCGTTTGCACTGATGCTGCTGTCCGTAGCCATACGAAAACGAATAACCACATTATCTCCTGCGTAACTGCTCAAATCGACCAACGTTTCAATATAACCACCGCTGTTTCCGGAAAATGCCTCGCGGCCACTAATTGGGCTGTTATAATTACTACTGATCGTGCTGTTATACTTATTTTGCATCATGAGTGAACCCAGATCTGTCCAGGACCCGCCATTGGCCGAAATTTCAACCACACCACCATCATATGTGCTTTCGGTGTCATAATGATGCCAGATAGTCAATACTGCACTGCTGCCCAGCGCAACCGGATTACTCATGGTCAAATATTGATCCGTAACAGAGCCAACATCATTAGCAAACCAGGCGAAGCTGCCATTGTGTGGATTATTGGTACCAAGCGCCCAACTGCTGCTGCCGGAACCAGTCGAAGTTGTCCAATTACCGCTGCCACTTTCCATATCATCGGTGAAAAAGGTTGTAGAACCGCCTAAACCGCCATTAACCAATACCTTGAAGGTACAGGTGACGGAATCACTGCCATTCATTGTGCCTAGAGGGAAGCTGACCACGCCGGCCGTTTCACTCCCGCCACAAGTGGCTGAACCATTGACATAGGTTGTGTCGGCCGGTACATTGTCGCTGATGGTTACGGCCGTTATTGCACTTGCCGTATTATTCGTTACCTCTAATGTATATTCTAATGTACTCCCCGCTTCAACCGGAGAGGGGTTGGCACTCTTACTGATTTTCAAACTTGGTAGATCAGGTAAGGTATACCCACAAGAACTGAAATTTGAATGGATCGATTGTAATTCAGCGGTTGAATATCCCATATCGATCGCAGCTTGGTAAGCGGCATTGGCAGCGCCATCCTGGCTGGTGCTGCTGTTGGTCATTGCCAGCCCTTCGAGGAAGATTTTATCGGTTTGGCTTTTGCCGATGTCATCCCAGATTTTCATCAGACAGGTAGACCAAATTTGACCATCAGTGTGGATGGAACCGGTTAAACCGCCAGGATATACGGCACTATAGTTGGTAACACGGCCGTTCCAGAACTCATTATGCCCATCCCAGCGAAATACATAATGATAGGCTGGATCAGATGGCGTCCACGAATCAATGCTGCGATTGTAGGATTGTGCCCAGTAGTCGCCTGAGCCTTCACTCAGACCATTAACTTGCGAAAGACTGCCACCGGTTAACCAGTCATGCAGCCCATGCCCCAACTCGTGATGCACCACATCAGAATCTTCAGCATCATCCACGCCCCCTTCCCCAAAAGCAACCACACCGTTACCCGATGTATAGTGCGAATTGTCTGCACCGCTAAGGCCATGTGGATCAAATTTAACGCCGCCGGCATATTGATACGGCATCAGCGTAATGCCTAGGGTTTCGTTGATATAGCGCATTGAAGCATCGATATGATAGTAAGTGTTGACGGCTTCAAAGCCATCTTGATTGCGGTTAAAATTGAAACTGCTGCCGGCTTGAGAATAAAGGCCATTGAAAGGACTTTCTGTATCCACAATTTGAGCATAGGGTCCTTTTAGTTGATATTGGCCCCCAGAAAACGTTAAATCAGGCAAGGTGACATTGAAGGTTTGCGCTGTGAGCTGCGCTGAAGTGGCATCACCGTTGTCGGTATAGCCGGTGTCACCATAGGTAGCGGTTCCAGAAGTAAGCGGATCGGGATCAAAGACATTGCCGTTACCGTCAACTAAAGTAAGTTCTGCATCTGCATCATCTTGTTTGAAAGCAATATCAACGGCTTTGATAATCTCGCCTGAATGTGCATCAACCAGAACTTCCCAATCGCCCATGGGCGCGGCCGGCATGACTCTAACCTGGTAAGCCAAACGCGTAGATTTGCCTGGATAAATAAACAATTGCGTAGCCTCAAAGTTAAACGGCCGTTGCACGTTCAAATATTCATAAGCAACACGTTGTGCTTGTTCGGCACTCAATGTCGGATTGGTATCAACCGCTTTCAAATCACTTTTGTAATCGTTAATGACATACGTGACCAAGCTATCGTTGTTGATATGAACCACGATTTCTGCCTTATAGACCGGTACAGCATCTACAGATTGCGTGTAACGGACTGTGGCACCCGCAAGGCCCTCGCGTGTCATACGATGGTTAATATCTGCAAGAGATACGGAACGCAGATGCAACTGGTCTGCATTTTCAGATAAATATTGGTCGGCCATTGCTTCTGGCGTACCAGGTGTAACCGCGTAATTCACTTGATAAAGATTCAAAGGCGCGCCCGTTTCTGTGCTGACAAGTGCATCCTCTATTCTTGTCGCCGCCTCAGTCTCATCCGGTATAATCTCTATTACAGCATCCACTTCTTGTCCCGCCGCATTTCCACCAATCAGGAGAACAAAAGACAGCACAGTGAACAATAATAAACCCAGCCTAAACCAATTTTTCCTTATTATGCTCATTTTGAAATACCTCTTTATGCATTTATGTGAGGGGTGTGCATACTAAATTACCAGAGGTAGCTTAAACAAAATACCTCATTGTGAGATATGTCATACCTACG
>JAGRDI010000005.1:6592-13977 GCA_020432765.1 Anaerolineales bacterium
CAACACAATGGATTCCCGCATTCGCCGGAATGACACTCGAGTGCAAAGGCTGCACACCCCTCATTTATGTAGACCTAGTCGTCCACTAAACTTCTCTTGCCGGTTGCTCTTGGCCGTTTCTCACTTCGGCGCACTCAATGCAGGTTCTGACCGTGCCACCGGTGTTAGCCCAACAATATTTGTTTGATACAACACTATAGACATTAAGATAATGTTTGGGTTTGTAGTAACCGCTTTAGCGGTGTATACGCTGGAGAACACCCACGACTAAAGTCGCTACTACAAACCCCAAATGTTTTTCTTAACATCCATAGCTTGGTTGAGCCAACATTATATTGTAATAGCCCCAACAATAAAATCTGTTATGCGGGAGTTGGCTTACTCACACGTCGCATGACCAACCAGGCCAATGCCATAAAAACAGTGCTAAAGGCAAACAGCCAACGGTATTGATTGCCAAGCAGGTCAACAACAATACCACCCAACGTAGGGCCTAAAACGGCCGCCAATTGTGACGAAAAGTAATATAAGCCAGTGTAAGCACCGATTTTGCGTTCGTCGCCATGATCATACACCAGCGGCAGGCTGTTCACATTAACCAATGCCCAAAAGATACCGATGACTACCAACGCAGTGATGAAAGTGGTTGCACCTTGGATGAGGAAGTAGCTGATCAGCAGGGTGAAGGTTAACCCAATTAGACCGATTTTGATGATGGCGGAACGGCCGTAGCGTGTCCCCAAAAAACCCGCCGGTATAGCTGCCAATATAAACGTAATCGTCACAAAACCAGCAAAAATAGACGCATTCCCAGGCGAAATACCCAGCGTGAAGACCGCAAAAGAAGACAAGCCTGCTTCTAATGCATTAAACGCCATAAACCATAACAAAATGCCTAACAAGACATACAAACCGCTCCGATTGGGATCATGCAAAACGATACGTGCATTGGCCCAAAAGCCAGGGTCTGCTGGTTTTTCCTCTTCCTCAATTTTAGGCGGTTCTTTAACACCTACCAAAGCGACAAGTGCTGCGGCCACCAGCAAGATCGCACCGCCAATGAAAGGTGCCGCACGCCCAAAATTATTGAACAAATAACCACCGCCAAAAAATGCCAGCAGTCCACCAATACCACCCATTAAATTAATAATGCCATTGGCCTTGCTGCGATCATCGGGCAAGAAGAGATCGCCCAACCAGGAAACAGTCGGTGAGCGGAAGATCGACATACCGAAATTGGTGATGAGGATGAAGACGGCAATAGCTACGGCCGATTGGGCAAAAGGCACCATCACAAAGCCGATGACAGCAATGGGTACACCGATAAGGATCCATGGTTTGCGACGGCCGAACCGGTTCCAGGTTTGGTCACTTTTAGCGCCGACCCAGGGTTGAATGAAAACATTGATGATGTTATCCCAGGTCATGATAAACAACGCGAGCGCCGGTGTAAGGCCGAAGCCAACGACATCGGGGACTTCGCGTCCGGCTGCTTGCAGTTGGCGTACAAATTCAGGGTTTCCGGCCTGTAAAAAAATGGGGATGAACTGGTTGAAGATCGGCCAGATGATGCTGATGCCCAAAAAACCAAAACCGACGATGATGGTCTTGCGATAGCTGAATTTACGCAAGGGGTTGCTGATTGAAGCCGCACTCATATATCCCTCCGTGCCTAGCTTGTACTACTGCTGCTTGTACTATTTTTTGTTGGCCAACTATACACTTTTTGGGTTAGGAAACAAGGTGGGAAATTAGGTAAACGGATTTATTACCAATCATTAAAAGACTTTGGGTCCTCGACAGGTTCAATATGCGTAATAACTGTCGCATAGTTTATTTTTGCCTGAATTTCGGCGTCTATAGTTTCGGCCATATCGTGGGCTTCTTGCACTTGCCAAGCGCCCGGCACCAATAAATGGACAATAATAAAGCGTCGTGAACCCGATTGCCGTGTTCGTAATGCATGCCAGGTGACACCATCAGCCGCATGATTATTCAAAATCGTTTCAACGGCCGCACGTTCATCCGGAACAATAGCAACATCCATGAGGCCACCAGCTGACCGGCGAAAAATCTGAAATCCCTCCCAACCGATTTTTAAGCCAACCAAGATACCAATCAGCGGATCAAGCCTTTCGAATCCACTCCACACAGCAATCATAATCCCCACAACAACCCCCACCGACGTCCATACATCTGACATAAGATGTTTACCATCGGCCTCTAGAGTAATTGAGTTATGTTGTTTACCTGCTCGAATAAGGAGTTGTCCAACAACTAAATTGATCGCTGAGGCGGTGAGTGCTAAGGTCAAGCCTAAACCCACTTGCTCCAATGGCTGTGGATTAAGCAAACGCACAATACTGGTATAAAGGATACTCAAAGCCGCAAGAACAATCAGTGTGCCTTCAATGCCGCTGGAAAAATATTCGGCTTTGTCATGACCATATTCGTGCTCATCATCGGGCGGTTTTTCAACAATTTTGAGCGTTATAAAGACAACAATTGCAGCAGCCAGATTAACAAATCCTTCTAAGGCATCGGAAAACAAACCAACCGACCCAGTCAGTAAGTAGGCTACGAGTTTGAGAGCAATGGTGAATACGGCCGTTCCTATCGAAAGCCAGGCGAATTTTATAAGCGACGGCCGTTTTGTCTGTATGGTATGTTCTTGCATACCTCCCCCTTCTTAATCAACGAAAATAGAATTTAGACACCAGCGATATTTAATGACAAAATCGCTTCCCTGATCGATTCCAACAATTGGTGGTCAACCTCAAATGCGGTAAAGGCAATAAAAGACAACATCTGCTCATTATACCAAAACCTTAACCGCATTTTAAGCTGCTAATAACTCCAAAATCATCAATAAGGATCAAAAAAGGCGATACCGATTGTTTCGATATCGCCTTAATACACATGCGGATCCTAAGATTTTCACTCAAGTAAAAAATGCCTGGTCAAAAATTCTTAAAGGCTCACCAGGAAATCATCAATATCCAGGCGGCGGTGAAGCGGGACCATTAAATCTCATAACCGTAAATGTACCACCTTGAGGGTCTTGGACAACTGCAAATTCACCCATTTCCCCTGCTGGTGTCAGCGGTACAAGCACATTACCACCCAGTTCCTTCACTTTGCTCATAGCAGCGGTCACATCTTCAACCATGAAATAAACGGTCCAATTGTTAGGTACATCGCCCCAACTCCCGTCTATCGCCATCATACCAGCCTGGCCACGGCCGTCTTGCAAGCTGAGAATATAATTGCTCGCGTCAACCTCGTATGTCCAACCAAAAACCGCGCTGTAAAAAGCTTTGGCCGCTTCCGTGTCGCGCGTTTGTAATTCGTTCCAGACAAGGGTGTTAGGAATGTTAACCAATTGCGCGCCAATATGGTTTTTAGGCTGCCAGACACCAAAAGCGGCCCCAGTTGGGTCTGTTGCCATTGTCATGCGACCTTCTTGCATCACATCCATCGGTGGGAACATGAGATTGCCTCCGGCTGCACTAATCTTTGCCGCTACGGCATCGACATCATCATGCTTTATATAAGAGGCCCAAAACGATGGCATACCTTGTGCCTGCATCTCTGGCTGCATTGGGCCACCACCAGCCACATTTTTGCCATCAATCTTAAACATTGTGTACATACTTCCCATGCCTGTGGGCACATCAACTGCGTCCCAACCAAAGAGACCACTATAAAATGCTTTGGCACCTTCTTGATCGGTGGTTGTTAGATCAACCCAATTAAACACACCATCTGGATATTGCTTTACAATTTGCATGTCGGTTTTTCCTTTTTTCATGTCAACATAGATGTATACAGACACCAATTTATATTATATGGATAATTACACATCTGACGTTGGTAATGAGCTTACGCTCGTATTCTAAATCAGAAAAGATGTCAATGGACGAAAACGTCACAACGCGATTATTATAGCATATTTAGAACGTTTGGTCTAGTATAAATTGCAAGAAAAAACGGTACCGATTGAAGTCGATACCGCTAAATTAAACTAACTATTTGATTGTGGCTGGGGTATGCTACACGGCCGTTGTCTGCATCACTGGGCGGAACTTATACCCATACACAATCATGCCCTCTTCGCCATCAGAACGCAGCTTGCGCGTGACCATTTCTACCGGCATTCCAATCTGCACTTCGTTTTTGTCAACGTCGGTCAGTTGCGCAGTAACAATAGGACCTTCTTCCAATTTAATCAGTGCCACGGTGTAAGGTGCGTTGTGTTCAAAACCGGCCGGTGCATCATAAATGGTTGTATAAGAAAAGACTTCGCCGACACCAGTAAATGTATACAGTTCATAAGCCGGCGCTTCACACTCCAAACAGACATCGCGTGGCGGGAATAGTTTGACGCCGCAATGATCACATGTTTCACCTACTAAGCTGTAACGTTGTTCGTTTAATCGCCAATGACGTGATACTTCCATAATTCCTTTACCTCCCAGTTCAAAACTGAGTTTTCGTAATTAGCTTGTGTCGCAGAAAGTAAAATGGTTTTGCGCACAATCAAACACAATTATGCATGGGATGTCTTTCATTCGCTGTCAACACCGCTTAAAATACTGTCAAAACCTATCAAGAGGGCATTTTGGGGGCAGAAAAGGCCATTTTGTCATACTTTTTACGTCTTCCAGACTCATTTAAGGAAATAAAAAGCGATAAATGATTAATGGCTTCATTTACCGCTTAACTTCAAATTTCTAGTTATGCGTTACGCTGGTTTAGACGGGTAAACGCAAAATATGTGTAACGGCCGTTGCGCCGCTACCGCCCACACTTTGTGCCATGCCAATCTTGGCGTCTGCTACCTGGCAATCTTCAGCTTGGCCGCGTAGTTGCCGCGCGACTTCCACAACCTGATAAACGCCCGTTGCACCCAGCGGATTACCACGTGCTTTGAGCCCACCAAATGTACTGATAGGAATACGGCCGTTGCGCCCAATCTCGCCATCACGTGCCAACTGCCAACCCATGCCACGTTCAGCAAACCCAGACGCTTCCAACGAGAGTGCCGCCATCACAGTAAACGAATCATGTAGTTCAAATAGATCGATATCAGCATGCGTTACTCCGGCAGCGTCCATAGCCTTTTTCGTACTCGTTTCAACAGCTTGCAGCCATAATACATCTTTGCGATCATGCAAAGCGATATGATCTGTAGCCAAAGCCGATCCAGCGATCTCAACCGGCTTCGGCACCATGTCCAACGCACGCTCTGAGCTTGTCACAATCACTGCAGCTGCACCATCGCCCAAAGGAGCGGCATCAAACAAAGTGATCGGATCAGCCACCATTGGACCAGAAGCAAAACGGTCGGCGCGTAAACGATTGCGGAACATAGCCAGGGGATTGCTACCTGCATTGGCATGTGCATTGACGCTGAAGCCAGCAAAATCAACCACTTCAACCCCATGCTCAAACATATAACGGCGCATCAACAGGGCACCCATACCAGCATAAGACAAACCATGAATTACCTCATAATCAGCATCCATGCCAGTCGCTTGTGCGGCCGTTACTGGCGAACCGGTTTCATCGGTCGTTTTTTCTACGCCGACGACAAGCGCTGTCTCGACTAAACCACTTTTGACCGCCAATACAGCTTGCCTCATTGCCGCGCCACCGGAGGCATCTGCTGCCTCAACAGTCACCGCTTCAATGCCGCGCATGCCGGCGAAATCAGCCACTAAAGCACCCAAATGGTTTTGGTTGCTCAATTGACCAGCCAACATATTGCCAACGTACAAGGCATCAACTTTTGTAATATGGGCATCATCCAACGCCGCTTCAATCGCATACCAGGCCAAATGCCGGATTGAAGTGTCCCAATGTTCACGAACGTCAGTTTGTCCGACGCCAATAATAGAAACGTTTGTCATTCCTAATCCTTCTTGTTTTTGTCAGCACTTCAGCTTGTTGGTTGAATAGCAATAAGTGCCAGACAACATCTTGTTTTGATCTTTTGATAAACTGTGCGCATCATTCATTGTCAGACTGACTTGCTGACTTGCTTAACGGCTGAATGCTCACTTTTGTAATATTACGACATCTTCAGCTTATCGCGGAAGCGTGTATAAGTTGCATAATTAATTTCTGTACGGCGTGCGATGTAATCTTCTGTTGAAGGTGCATTATGCCGCACATCCAACAACCGCTCAGTTGTGGTGATGTCGAAGGCGTCTGATCCCGCACCAGAGCCATAACTTACCATCAAAATACGGTCACCGGCCTTAGCAATATCTAAAATAGCTGTGAGGCCGATCATGGTCGAGCCTGAATAAGTGTTGCCGATGCGCGGGCTGAGCAAGCCAGGCGCAATTTGTTCAGCAGAAAAGCCTAACATTTTAGCGGCACGCTGTGGGAACTTGGCGTTGGGTTGATGAAAAACAGCCCAGTCATAATCTGCGGCTGTTGTTCCAAGCGCCTCCATGAGCGCCTCAGCCGCGCCCATGACATGTTTGAAATAGGCTGGTTCACCAGTAAAACGATCCCCATGTGAGGGATAATTGGCGTGAGCGCGACGCCAGAAATCTGGTGTGTCAGTCACAAAAGAGTAAGAGCCGTTGATGATGGCGACAGCTTCACCTGCCGGACCGATCAGGACGGATGCACCACCAGCGGCGGCCGTATATTCCAGGGCATCGCCAGGGCGGCCTTGGGCAGTATCCATGCCAATGCTTAAGGCATATTTGGCCATGCCTGAACCCACAAAACCCATCGCGGCTTGCATGGCTTCGGTACCCGCTTTACACGCAAATTCCCAATCAGCAGCCTGGGTGTTTGGTACAGCACCAATCGCTTCAGCAACAACGGTACTACTGGGTTTAACAGCATAGGGATGGCTCTCACTGCCGACCCAAACGGCACGGATTTCACGCGGATTGATTTGCGCACGCAATAATGTATCGCGTGCAGCTTCAATTGACATGGTGATCACATCTTCATCCAGGCCATTGACCGCTTTTTCAACGATTGGCACACCGCCAACGCCTTCAGTCCACATTTGTGAAACCTCGCTGGCAGGTAGACGATAGCGCGGCACATATGCGCCATACCCCACGATACCAACGGGGGTTGTTGTTTGCATTAATCCATCTGTTGGATTGTATTCGTTCATAGTTACCTACTTTCAAGTTATTCTGCTGTCATTCCTCCTACGTAGGCAGGAATCTATACATGTAGATGCCTGCCTGCGCGGTTATGACAAAAAAAATAAAGCTAATTTTCTAATTTGGCTAATAGTTCTTGTGCATATTGCACGTTGATTTTCTTTGCACTAACAAGTTGATCGGCGATTTGCTGAACCTGGGCGTCATTGGCACCGGCTGCCATGGCGACCTGACGGGCATGCA
>JAGRDI010000006.1:0-18128 GCA_020432765.1 Anaerolineales bacterium
AATGTTTATCATTTTTGATCAGTTGTAATAATTTGGTTTGATTTATGTGGATGAGTACGGCCGTTTCTTTTTTTACCACCGCACAACTGTTCTCTTTTAAATGCTCAAACCAATTCGATACAGCCTGGATCATTTTGCCACGATGATTTAGTTGTAAAAAAGTGAACAGAAAATCAATATCTTGTTCAGCTTCAACAACCCCACTGAATCTTCTTCATGTCTGAAATGAAAATCAGTGAGTTCCATTCAAGGATTTAATTTCAAGATTTTTTTAACATATTGACAATAAAACTTATTTATGTCTTTTTGCCTTGTTGTAAATCGATCGTATTTTCGGGCATATTATGCGGCGTTGCGGGTATTTTTCTTAATTCGCGCCAACGTTCCATGCCGCCGCTGCGGAACAAGGCCGGATCAAAATCTGCCAGAGATTCCCAACCTTCCACACTGGCTAATTCGCGTTCTTCGTCGGTCAGTTCGAGTTCCAGTGTACGGCCGTCTGTATACATCTCGAGCGATAATGTGTCTTTGTTGTCATCAATGATATCGAGAATACATAAGCGGTCATATCCTTCTGGATGGCGGAACAGAGCGGCGGAGCAGCGTTGGCAGTAGGTCAAGTTTGTATCACATAAACCACGATCAATAATTACCTTCATTTTCTTTGCTCCGATTGCTTGTAAAGATACCTAAGCACCAACTTTTCAAGCAAATAATTACCTTCACAGCCAACAAATAATCCAACCCATACTATAATGAATATGTACAACAAAAGTCTAGTATTAAACGTCATGAAACTGGTATGACATGTATCATGACAAGTACCATGATTTTGTATTATTTACACTTTACAGAGTGACATATTTGCCTTGATAGCATTGGCATTCAGCAAGTAAATAGGTTACATTTCGTAAAAGTACTTGGAGAATAAATTGTCATGTCAACATCAAAAACACCTTTGCAAACATTTACAAAGTGGATCAACTTTAATTTGCAAAAATTAGGTTTTGGCGGCGAAACGGCCGTTTCTACCCAACCAATCGGCCAAAAACCCACACCCGTTACCAAACGTGTCTCGCTCATCATCCACAATCCCACTGTGCCGGGCAGCGGTTCACGCAAACTCAATGAAGTACTCAATTGGGGTAATCCAGATGTTTTGAGTGCTGGCTACATCAATGATTTACGCGAGAGCAGCTACGGTTATTGCAATTATGAAATTGTTGAGCGCATAGAAGTCGATAAATTCCCGATCAAGCAAGACGGCTTCACTTATAAGGCCGACAATTTCGTAGCTGCTTGGAATGCTCGCGGCGGCTTCCACCAACCGGATGCCGTCAATTATGATGCGCTCATGGATGAGTTCGACATGATCGCCAAAGTTGAAAGCGGCCAAATCGACGAATTTTGGCTCTTTGCCTTTCCCTATGCCGGTTATTACGAATCGATTATGGGCGGACCTGGCGCGTTTTGGTGTAATGCACCGCCGCTCACACAAACCGCGCATGTATCGCGTCGTTTTATCATTATGGGTTTCAATTACCAGCGCGGTGTAGGTGAAATGCTGGAAGCATTTGGCCATCGTGCCGAATCAATCATGAAACACACATACCGTAAACAGCGTGGTGCTGATAATTTGTGGGAACGTTTTATTCGCTATGACCAGACACATCCTGGCCAGGCCGAAGTCGGCTTGATGCATTTTGCACCCAACAGCGTACGCGATTATGATTGGGGCAATAAAACACGGGTTCCTGCTGGCTGCGATAACTGGCTCGATTTCCCCGATCTGAGGAGTGTGTCACGTATTGTCGATTGTGCCGATTGGGGGGATGGTGATATTCGTGGGCACCATAATTGGTGGTTTCAACGTCTGCCGCACATCACCGGCGCGGCTAATGGGATCGCTTACAATTGGTGGCAATATATCGTAGATCCGAACTTGGTAAAATAAGAGGGTAAGATGATTCAAATGCGCAGTACAGTTTTAGCTGTAATTGTTATTGTAGTTTTGGTTGTGGGTCTGATTTTTTATGAAACGGCCGTTGCGCCCGACAAAGAAATCGAAACCCCCACACCTTACCCCTGCCCACAAGCTACCCCCGAACTGCTCGCTGTTGAACCAGTCACCTCGCCCACAAATGCTGACTCCCAAGTGATAACTGTGCGCCTGGGCAGTGGCGAAACGATCACAATTACGGCCGAATCCGGTGAAGTGAATGCCCCAGCCGCATTTCCGGCTGAGATAGATTTACCTCTGTCCCCTGATACCGTCCATCACCTAACTGTTACAGGCAAAGTACGCGAAATTCAACAAGGCGACTGCACCTATGGTGGCTACACGCTCAGCACCACCACTGACAAAAACGGCGATCCCCTAATAATCGAAACCCGCTAAATAAAACTGTGCCCGTTGTCAGCGATACTGGGTATTAATTATTGTTCAACGGCCGTTTACCGAGAACAAACGCCTGGCTGATCGGCTGAATGCTTACCTAAAACAGTGTACAATTTGCAGAGATTTTCGACTGATTTGTAGTTAAGTTTGTTGTAGATCAAGAAAATAATCAGGTAAAAGTAGAACGATCTTGCAAATCGCTCAGACGATTTACAAAATCGTCCTACAAATTGACTTGCAAATAACGTGTCATCGTTGTGTAAAGGTGTCGGCTTGTGTTTCTGCCTTCTTTGATCGCGTGAGAACGGTTAGGGTAAGCCATCATTGCAAACTGTTTGTTATGTTTGATCAATTCATCCACGACCGCTTCAAAACATTGATAATGCACATTGTCATCCCCAGTGCCATGAATCAACATTAAATTGCCTTCAAGCTGTGCCGCAAAGGTAATCGGCGAGCCGTTTTTATACCCTTCAGCGTTGTCGTCTGGCAAGCCCATATAGCGTTCCTGATAGACGGTATCGTAGTAACGCATATTGCTAACAGCGGCAATGGCGATGCCGGTTTTGTAAATATCTGCATGCCTAAACATGAGGTTGAGTGTCATTGAGCCCCCCCCGCTCCAGCCCCACACGCCAACCCGTTCGGTATCAATATAGGCACGCGAATTGATGATCTCCTCGGCCGCTGCGGCTTGATCGGCGGTTGACATGATGCCAACTTGACGGTAAACAGATTTGCGCCAGGCAACACCACGCGGTGCCGGTGTGCCGCGATTATCGATACTGATAATGTGGTAACCTTGTTGTGCCAACAGCATATGCCATAATTGACGTTCGCCACCCCACCGATCAAGTACTGTTTGATTAGCTGGTTCACCATAGACGAAGAACAACAGTGGATATTTTTGATTTGGGTTGAAGTCTGGCGGTTTGATATGCCAGCCATCTAATTCAACGGCCGTATCTCCATCATCCGGCTTGATTGACACACGGAAGAATTCGAGAGACGGCCGTTTCAACCCTGATACAGCCGCATGTAACTTCTGATTTGCTTCCAACACTTGTACCTGCTGATGATCTGGCAGAGAAATCAATGAAATCGTAGGTGGTGTCTCAAATGTCGAATAATGGTGGATAGCCCATTTTGCGTGTGGCGATATTTGATATGCGTGTGTACCGGATGCGTCAACAGGTGATAACCGTTGCACCAGCCCGTCACCATTTAAGTAGACGCGGTAGAGATAACGTTGGGTTGCATTGTCCGGCGACGCAATGAAATAGACCCAACCGCCATCATCATCAACTGTCTGCACGGCGATGACATCATAGTTACCCGGTGTTAACAAGGTTGTTTCTTGACCATCGCGGGAAATGCGATAAAGATGCCGCCAGCCATCACGATCACTCACCCAGGTGAAGGCAGCGCCATCGGCGAGCCATTTTAAGTCGTTGTGGGCATCGATCCAGGCGGGGTCTGTTTCTATGAATATGAGGTCTGAACGGCCGTTGCTGGCATTGCCCAGGAAAACCTTATTCTGGTTTTGCAGCCGATTGAACTGCTGGATGATGATCTCTTCAGAAGTGGCCGCCCATTCCATTTTGGGGATGTAATGTTGGCGCGGGTCGCCAGGCAGATCAATCCAAGTGGTGGTCGCCCTGGTGTCTACCACGCCGATGCGACAGGCGGAATTGGGTGTGCCCACTTTCGGATAAGGCAGCGGGATGAGTTGGGGATAAAGGCTTGCTGTGTTGTTGATCATGTAAAATGGTTTGATACCGGTGGTGTCAAACTGCCAATAGGCGATGCGTTGGCTGTCTGGACTCCAACAAAAACCATCACGTAAATGGAACTCTTCTTCATAGACCCAGTCGGATGTGCCGTTGATTAGATGCTCACCTCCGTCGTACGTAAGCTGGGTGATCTGGTTGTCGGCGAGGGTTTCAATATAGATGTTATTTGCACACACGTAAGCAACGGATTGGTTATCTGGTGCGAATTTGGCAAACATGAGTGTGGCCGGTTTTGTCGTACCGCCCAATTGGGTGAGGGTTCCGTTTTCCAGATTAAGCATCCAATAATCTCCGCGTGTGTGCTGTCGCCAGACACGTTTTGTATTGGTGAAGATGAGCATATGTTTTTTGTCAGAAGACCAGGTGTAGTTTTTGATGCTGAGTGGTTTATCCGCGTTAGTGGGGGTGAGGTGGTCGGCCGTTACCAGCACAGTTCGTTCCATAGAAGGAATCGCATAACACACAATTTCCTTAATCTTTTGATCATTAGGCGAAGGTTCTAACGTTGTGTAACCACTATCATCATCCAGCCAACGTGCTGGACCAAAGGACTTGCTCTTAAATTCATCGGTATCAAAAATCCGATCTAGGGTGAGGAAAGATTTATTTTGCATATGCAAATTATACGGTGTGTAAGATATGTCGTCATCCAAATAAAAATTTTTGACATATAAATGACAACAAATGTTAGGTTAAAGCGAATCTGCTAAAATGATGCACATGGCAAGACATAGAGAAACAGAAGGCAGTCAAGCCCTTTTCCGCAGCCTACAGCATATTACTGCTGGTTCTACGGCAGCTGGTGTAGATTTACCCTCCCCAACTGTTCAGAGGAGCAAGGAACTGCGCAAAATGAAGAAGTTCCGTTTTCAACTGCTGCACCGTTGGTTGACCGAGCGTTTTGAACCGTGCCGCGTAGCAGATATTGGTGGCGGTAAAGGGTTGTTTGCATTTTTGATGCAGCAGAGTGGCTGGGATGCCACAGTAATTGATCCCATTTATCAAGACCTGCCGCATAAATATAAAGATTTTACCAATGGTAGGCGTGTTAAGATTGCCCCCACGGAAAGCGTGCCACATATAAATCAAGCTTTTATGAGTATAATGGCCCAAGATTTTGACTTGTTAGTCGGAATGCATGCCCATGGCTGTAATGCTGCAATTATTGATGCGGCCGTAGAATTCGGCTGCGGTTTTGTTATTTTTCCATGCTGTGTAATCGATGAGCCGTTTTATCCGGTAATTGGTGTCGATTGGCTAGAATGTTTGGCTGATTATGCTGTGCGTCAGGGACATCATGTCATGCCATTCAGGCTAAACTTCAAAGGGCAAAATATTGGATTGGCTGCGGTGGAGAATTGCCAATTAATTTTGAATGCCGGGAGCAAAAGCTAGCAGCAGATCAATCTGCATGCGGGTCATCACGCATCATCCACGTTTTCTTTAGTCCCAGATAACCAGAAGTACCCCTCAGCATCTTGCCACCCCTTGTCTCCTGTGTTAAACCAACCGCCACCACCATCACCCGTATTTATCCAAACCTTTTGATTGTGTGCCTCTTCCAAATATCCCTTAAACACATTCGGTCCACGTACCACGATCACACCGGGTTCGTTCGGCCGACAATCACGCTCATATCGCCCATCGGCAGCCAAAACCACTACACGCATATCCTGATACGGCAGGCGCAAACCGATCGATCCAACGCGCCGTTCACCTTCGATAGGATTTACTGAACTAAAACAAGCTCCTTCTGTGAGGGCATATCCTTCCAACATACGTGCACTGGTGCTTTCCTCAAACTGGCTAAAAACTTCAACCGGCATAGGTGCTGCACTACCAAGCGCAAATTGCAACGAACTAATATCATACTCACTATGTGGCACAGTGAGCAATGCGCTGAAGATAGTTGGTTCACCGCTGAAGAAATTCAAGCCATAATGTTCAACAATACCCCAAAAGTTAGGAATAACCCCATCGGCGCGATAGCCGGCAGGTGTGCCCAAAACCACAGAGGCTCCTTGCATCCACGGAACCAGCCCGGTTGCGATTACACTATTGGCATGAAACAAAGGCAAACCACAGTACACAATATTTTTTGCCTCCAGTCCAATCGACATAGTCAACGACCAGGCCGCAAAGACCTCGTTAAAATGTGTATGTTGGGCTAGTTTTGGTGTGTTAGCTGTGCCACCTGTGTGGAAATAGGCAGCCATATCATCGGGTCGAATAATACGGCCGTAGGCCAATTTTTCTCCTGAATGCTGGCGCGCAGTTAAGCCAAAGTCCTGCACATTGGCAGCTAGTTTGGGACCTTTGTCAGCTCGCAAATTCAAAAAACTCAACCCAACCCGTTGGAAGAATCCTAAATAATAACCGATATCGACCTTCAAAATCGTTTCGAGTGTTGGTACCTGATTTGCAATTGAAGCCACTTTTTGCCAGAGGTTAGACGCAGGGAATGGCGCTAACGTAACCAACACCTTTGTACCGGCTGCATTCATGATGTTAGCCATCACCTGCGCGTCAAGCAAAGGATCGATGGGGTTGACGATTCCAGCTGCCTGCCCACCCCATATCGTGAAGTAAGCTTGTGGCAAATTGGGCAGGATCATCGACACAACATCACCCTTGCCAACGCCTAAAGCATGAAACATGTTAGCAGTCTGTGTTATCAACGCCATCAAATCTTTATAAGTATAAAAAACAGCGTCTTTGTAGTTAGTTCCTTGCAGGAAAAATTGTAGGGCGATTTTGTCAGGCTTTTTGTTGGCTCCTCTTTGCAGAGCCGCGTAAGTGTTTGTCGGCAAATCGCGTGTATCTAATGGGATCTCTTCCATCAGTTCAATATCGGCTAATGTAGCTACCCCTTTCATGATTCATTTCCTAGAATTCAACAAACGATGTGACTTATGCACAACACGCCCCGCAGCTGTGATCGGCTACGAGGCGTGTAAAACACACATTAAATGTGATACAGTTATTGTTTCAAGCCTATGACATTAGTGATTTGACGCGGGTCAACAATTCACTTGACGCCTTTTGGGCCGCTTCTTCATCGCGTGCAGCAATTGCTTCATAAACAGCGCGGTGACGTGCCAGCACTTCATCTTCTGCAGACAAATAGGGCTCGGCAATATCTTTTGTTTCTAACAAGCGCATTAACGAAATATTGATACGTCGTTTACTTTGCAGTGGTTTCCGTAGAGCGCTAACAATGTAAACCAAGAGTTCGTTGTGGCATGCCCTGCCTATACTAGAGTGAAAATGCAAATCAGCTAATGTCCAGGCAGCATCGTCATTAACTGAAGTCTCCAATTCGGTATAAGCTGCACCAATAAGCGCAATATCTTCATCTGTCGCGTGGCGGGCTGCCAATGCGGCCGTTGCCGGCTCGAAGACTGAACGCACCTCGGCTATTTGAAACAGAAACTCATCCGAGGAAGAAGTTACCGCCATCCACTCTAAAACTTCAGGATCAAGCAGCCGCCACTCAGCCTGGGGGCGTACAATCGTCCCAACCTTGGGGCGTGACTCAACCAATCCGCGTGCAGCCAACCCTTTGATCGCTTCGCGAATCACTGTACGGCTGACTTCATATTCGACACTCAAGGTATCTTCTTTGGGCAAAACATCGCCGGGGTTTAATTTACCACCAATGATTTGTTTACCGATATCGTTTAAGACTTGTTCACGTAAATTATAATGAACCACCATAGCTTTGCTTTCCATCCTTTAAACTTGATTTTCTCTTTTCTGTTGATCGTATGATACGATCTATTAGTGAACTTACAACATTGCAGCGAACCTGTCAAGCAATTCAAGTAAGCTGCACAATACCTAGACAGAACGAGGTCGATATTGCAACGCTTCGGCCAAATGTGCGGGTTGGATCAACGGTTCGCCGGTTAAATCTGCAATTGTCCGCGCAACTTTCAAAACACGATGAAAGGCGCGTGCGCTTAAGCTCATTTGTGTCATAGCACTTTTCATCAGCCGTGAACCTGTTTGATCAAGCGCACAAAATTCACGGACTTCACTGGGACCCATATCGGCATTGCAATATAGTTGGCTGGTTTTGAAACGCTCTGACTGGTGTGCCCGTGCCAGTTCAACACGCTCGCGAATTATTTTGGATGGCTCACCACGATGAACGGCCGTTAATTTTTCAAATTCTACCCGCGGCACATCCACATGCAAATCAATTCGATCCATCAAAGGGCCTGAAATACGTTTTTGATAGCGCGTGACCATATTATTAGAACAAGTACAAGCATGAGTCGGATCACCATAATAACCACACGGACATGGGTTTTGTGCCGCAATCAGCATAAAGTTGGCTGGGAATGTCACTGTTCCTGTCGCCCGTGAAATGGAAACTTCACGCGGCAGCCCTTCAAGTGGTTGGCGCAATACTTCGATCAGGCGTTCACCAAATTCTGGCAACTCATCCAGAAACAAAACGCCGCGATGTGCCAAGCTAATCTCACCGGGACGCGGCCAGGCACCACCGCCAACCAATCCCGCATAGCTAATTGTATGGTGGGGGGCGCGAAACGGCCGATTCCGAATCAATGGCGTATCATGTGGCAGCAAACCAGCCACACTATAAATTTTTGTGACTTCCAGCGCCTCGTCTACCGACATTCGCGGCAAAATACTGGGTAAAGATTTGGCGATAAGGGTCTTGCCGGCTCCAGGCGGTCCTGTAAAAATTGCATTATGCCCACCAGCAGCGGCCAACTCCATGGCCCGCTTGACATGTTCTTGTCCCATAATATCAGCAAAATCGGCCGCATAACTAGAGTCCCCACCAAATGCTTCTTCTATATCGACCGTAAACGGTTCAATGGGGGCCAATCCGGTCAGATGCCCGACCAACTGCGCCAAGCTTGTTACCGGAATTACCTCCAGGTCTGGCATCAGTGCCGCTTCACCAGCATCAACAGCCGGTACAAACACACGCTGCATGCCTTCCGCACGCGCTAAAGCGGCCAGAGGCAGAATGCCTTTCGTGTGGCGCGTTGTTCCATCCAGAGACAATTCACCAATGAAAAAGGCGTTTTCCAATTTATCAGGCCAGATTTGTTGCGTGGCACCCAATACGCCAACGGCGATTGGCAAATCGTAGGCTGGCCCTTCCTTGCGCAAATCGGCAGGAGCTAAATTGACAGTGATGCGTTTGTTACCAGGAAAAGAAAGGCCACTGTTTTTGATGGCTGCATGTACTCGATCACGGCTTTCACGCACAGCCGCATCGGGTAAACCTACCAACGCAAAATTAGGATACCCTTTAATTATATCGACTTCAACTTCAACGACTTCGGCTTCTAAACCAACAATCGCGCAGCTAAGCACCTTTGCTAGCATGAATGATCCTTTTCACTGGTTTCACGTCAATCTGTATGCGCAACAAATCTTTTCTAAGGGTGCATTATAACAGGGGGTTTTGGGGGTGTCCACACCATCAAGAATAAATATATCTATCCTTCGCTCAATAACTTAATAATGTTTGTAAGTAATCCAGCATATCTTAAAGGTGATTCCTTTTTCCTTCCCCCTTCCTTAATGGCACGATATGTCATGGGTTTTCATCCTCCTTGGAAAACCCATGACCGTGCCATCCTCTTTTGGGTCAAATAATCTTTAGTTGAATAATCCTGCAGCTTTTGAGATACCTAACGCAGATAAACTGCAAGGTGACAGGTGGCAAAGTAAAACAGTTTTTACCTGCCACTTCGCCTACGCTAGCAGTTGGCGAATTTGTTCCACATCGGTGTGGATTTGCGCTTTGAGGGCATCGAGGGTGGCGAATTTTATTTCGGGGCGGATGCGTTTTATAAATTCCAAATGCAAGGTTTGATCGTAGATTTCTGCGCTAAAATCGAGCAGATGGGTTTCTACGGTTCGATCACGGCCGTTTACAGTTGGACGTACCCCTACATTGGTGGCTGCGCGGTGACGTTTCCCATCCAGCCAGGCATAAGTTGCATATACACCATTGCCCGGTAGTAACAATTCCTCCCAAACGGCCAGGTTCGCAGTAGGAAAGCCAATTGTACGGCCGCGTTGATCCCCTTTGCTGACGATGCCGCTGAGTGTATACGGCCGTGCCAGACAGCCATTCACATCATCTATGTTACCCTGGTTAATACCTTCACGAATACGACTGCTGCTGACCAAACGGCCGTTCCAAAAAGTCATCCCGTCAGCAACATGCACCGTAAAGCCACGGCGCTTACCTAACTCTTGCAAAAATGGGATATCGCCCTCACGCTGATAACCAAAAGCAAAGCTGCCACCCCAAATTTGACGCATATCCAGATATGTAATCAATTGCTCGACAAAATCAGCGGCTCGCATTTGGCGCAATTCGTCATCAAACGGTTGGGTAATGATTAAATCAATACCTAGATCAGCCAATAACTGCACACGATCTTGTACCGTGTTCAGGTAATAACGACCCGTTATGCCTTGAATCAAGCGTGCAGGATGCGGAAAAAAGGTCAACACAGCGGCACGTGTACCATCTTGTCTAGCGGCTGCGACTACCTGGCTTAATATAGCTTGATGTCCACGATGGACGCCATCAAATGAACCAATCGCCAGGTAGGTAGGCTGCTGTAAGGTTACTTCTGTGAGGTGGTTGACGTGAATGTATGTTTGTGTCATGAGGCAAATGTATGTCAGTTGTTCTCTGTTTGCAAAAACATTTTGCGTGGCCGCCAAATATTATCGTGTGCCGCCACAATACCAATGAATATGCCATCGGGATCATAGACACGCATAAGCGCTGCTTGTCGATGGTCAGCTTGATGTGGCAGCCATTTCCCGTTTTTTAGATCTTGAGCAGCTTCAGCCGTTACTTGCAGACGTGGTAAATGTTGTACGGCCGTATCTAGCGGCAACAAAAACTGGTTCCAATTATCACTCGTCAAATCAGCGAGGGCGATCCCATTGGTAGTTGTAAAAATGCCAATTTCGGTACGCCGCAATGTTGTGATATGGCCGCCACATCCTAATTGCTCACCTAAATCGTGGGCGATTGAACGAATATAGGTGCCGGCGGAACACGTCACGCTTAATTCTAAATAAGGTGGTTGCCAACTTAATAATTCAAGGTGGTAAATGGTGACATCACGCAACGCCCGTGCAACTTCGACACCTTGCCGCGCCAATTTATAAAGCGGTTGTCCATTGCGTTTGATGGCTGAATACATGGGTGGTTGTTGTTGAATGTCACCACGATAAGCCGACAGCGCATTTTCGATGTCAGTTTGTGTGCCGTGAAACGGCCGTTCGTCCACAATCTCTCCATCAGCATCATACGTAGCGGTTGTTTGTCCCAGGCGAATTGTGGTCACATATGTTTTGGGCTGTCCTACCAAATATTCTATCAGCCGCGTCGCCTGGCCTACACCCACCAAAAGTACCCCAGTTGCCAATGGGTCTAACGTGCCGGCATGTCCTACACGGCGCATACCAATAAGACGCCGTACACGGTTAACAACATCATGCGATGTCATACCACCAGGTTTATCAATATTTAAAAAACCGATAGGCGTTGCTTGGGTCATATCGTTTTGGGTAATAGCAGCAGCTAAAAAAAGGTCGCCATACAACTGCAAGTAATCGTCTGCGAATTTGTTTGCTGGGATGCTTAGGCAACATTTACAATTAACCCAGCGCCTTGGATCAAATGTTGCTTTGCGGAAGCATCTTTATATCGCTATTTTATTCCTTATTCAGAACCCTGCCGTTGAATTGCCGCTTTACAACGCTCTACGAGCAGCCTTTCCGCATCTTCCAAGGGCCCATCCAAAGTGCAGCCAGAGGCCAATTTATGACCACCACCACCCAGGCTAACAGCAACTTCAGACACATCAAATGGTGGGCGGCAGCGCAGACCAACCTTCACAGAGCCATCGTCCATTTCCATCAAAACCGCGCCCATGGACGCTTCTTCCACATCTGCCAACATATTAACTAATCCCTGGCTGCTGTTGCCGCGAAAATCGAGAGCATGGCGTTCAGCGTTGTTGATACTTGTCCAGAGCAAACCACCGTCTATTTGCATGTGAGTCATGCCAACTTGCCACATGCGAATTGTTTTGAAAGCGCGTACATTTAATGCACGCATGGTTATCTTGTTTAAATCAGCCCCGGCATCAACGAGGTTAGCGGCGGCATGTAGGGTAACGGCCGTGACGCCGTCCGTACGAAAGCCTAATGTATCTGTCACCAAGCCAGTGAGTAAACTTGAAGCCAATCCAGAGGAAATATCCAATTCCCATTCCTTAAACAATCCATAAAGAATTTCAGTCGTGGAAGTAGCCGTTCCTAATACAAGATTAAGGTCGCCAAAATGGGTGTTCGTAACATGATGATCGATATTAATGATAAATGGTTTTGGATTAGGATAATGTGCGTACGCATTGCCCATACGGCTTTCATCACCACAATCTACGGCAATCAGCAAATCATAGGCAATCATAGGGTCTGGTTGCGAACGGACAGCATCGGCCATGCTCAAATAGGAAAAGCGCGTGGGCACTGCATCGTCACACACCATTGTCGCTTTGATGCCCATCTGTTTTAAGGCAATACCAACGGCCGTTAACGACCCAATCGCATCTCCATCTGGATCCACATGGGTAATCACCAAAGCATGCTGCCCTTTTTGGACAGTATGCAAAATCATGGATCTTTCTGACATCATAATAGTTCCCTAAAAAAAAGAAGCATGTGCGTGTTAAAACTACAGCACGCACACGCTTCACCGTTTATCTTTTTACTGGCGTCCGGCGAATTCTAGACTTGTCAGGTTTCTACCACAAGTGGCATATGAGCAAATTGGTCATAAAACCTGACAAGTCTCCTGGTAAATTAAAAAACGCCAGTGTCCAACTTTTTACACCAATTGAAATCAGGTTACGGCCGCATCCGGTTCATCAAGATCAACCTGAGCCGGAGGAATGTCCAAATTATCAAGGATATTATTAACCTCATCCACATAAGCCAAGGTTGGATCCCAATTGAAATGCAGTTCTGGTACGGTACGATTTTGTAAGCGTTTGGCTAATTCATAGCGGAAAAATCCACGTGCCTTTTCCAACGCTGCCATTACTTGTGGTTGGCTTTCTTCATCGCCCAATGCGTTTACAAAAATATTGGCGTGTTGCAATTCTCGGTCAATCGTTGTGCGCGTGATGGTGACATTTTGTAAACGCGGATCACTCACATCACGCACTAACATTTCACTTAAAATCACACGAATTTGTTCGGCCGTACGCTCTTGCCTAATTTTACTCACTGAATCAACTCCAATTAGAGTTCAACACGCTGCGTTTCAAAGAATTCTAACAAGTCCCCAGCTTCAAAATCGCTCCAACCATCAACACTTACACCAAATTCGAAACCGGTTTTTACTTCGCGCACGTTTTCTTGCAAATGTTTCAAGCTGCTAACCGACCCTGTATATAGCAGTCTATTATTACGCGCCACACGTACTTTAGCATTCCGTCGTGCGACACCAGTACGCATATAACTGCCGGCAATCAGACCTACACCACGGATGCGGAAAACTTCACGGACTTCGGCGCGGCCAATTACCACATCTTGGTATACGGGAGCCAGCATACCTTTTAATGCCTTTTCAACATCTTCAATTAATTTGTAGATGATTTTGTATGCACGCACATCAACCTGCTCATTGCTAGCTGCATTGCGAGCAATCGCATCTATATCGGTATTAAAACCCAGGATAATTGCATCCGATGCTGAAGCCAACATCACATCACTTTCGCTAACGTTACCAGTAGCCGCCCGCAGAATTTCTACATCAACTTCATCGTTACTCAGTTTTTCCAGCGAATTAACGATTGGTTCCAAAGAACCTTGCACGTCGGCTTTAACAATCAGGTTGAGTGTTTTGGTTTCACCCTGCTGCAAACGGCTGAAAAATTCTTCTAATGTTGTGGTACCTGGCGTGCCGGTTGCGGCGCTCATGCCGGTTTCTTTTTGTTCCTCAGCAATGATTTTGCGGGCTTCTTTTTCACTGTCAACTACACTGAATTGATCGCCGGCTTCGGGCATGCCGTTTAAGCCAGAAACTGAGACGGGTGTAGATGGGCCGGCAGTTTTAATGCGTTTACCATTGTAGTTGAACATGGCTTTGATACGGCCGTAATTTTCACCAACTAGCAGCGTCTCACCAAGCGTCAAGGTACCGTTTTGCACCAATAAAGTCGTCATCACGCCACGACCACGTTCAATTTTTGCTTCCAGTACAGTACCAGTTGCGGTTGCTGTAGGATTGGCACGCGGATTGATATCTTCAGAAACCAACAAAATCGCTTCCAACAAATCATCAATACCCAACGCTTCTGTCGCCGATACCGGGATTACCATCGTATCGCCATCCCATTCATCTGGAATCAAATCGATTTCAGCCAACTGCTGTTTGACACGTTCCGGCCGTGCGGTCGCCAGATCGATCTTATTCATCGCGACAATAATGGGCACATGTGCCGCACGGGCGTGGTCGGCCGCCTCACGTGTCTGGGGCATAACACCATCATCAGCAGCAACAACCAAAATAGCAATATCGGTTGATTGCGCACCACGTGCACGCATTGCGGTAAATGCTTCATGACCCGGCGTGTCCAAAAACGTGATTAATTCACCATTTTTGTGCACCTGGTAAGCACCAATGTGTTGTGTGATCCCTCCTGCTTCGCCAGCCTGTACATTTGTTTGGCGTAACATATCCAGCAATGAAGTTTTGCCATGGTCAACGTGACCCAACATCGTCACAACCGGGGGGCGCGGTGCCAAATCAGCTTCTTTCTCGTCTGCTAAAACTTGTCGCCATACCAAATGTTCGGGAATGGTATCGGCTTCATCTTCTTCAATAACAGGGGGTGAAGCTTCATACCCCATCTCTTCTGCCACAATTGAGGCTGTGTCAAAGTCAATCTGTTGATTGATATTGGCCATGATGCCATTGCTCATCAACTCTTTGATCACGTCAATGGGACTTACGCCCATAATACCGGCAAGTTCACGCACGGTCACATATTCAGGGACTTCAATCAGCGTTTTCGTTTCTGCCATACGCTACCTTCCTTGAGTAAACCGCAAAATTATGCGGCCTATCACCATCAGTTTAAAGCTTTGTTTGCTTTGATAAAACCAGCTTGTTTAAGAATTAGTTTGGACAAGTCTAGTTTGTTATGTTTTTTATCTTGTACGCAGCTAACCTTTCGATTTCAGCTGCATTTAGTTCTGTATTAAGTGCCTGGTTGAGCAAACCAGGGGCTTTAATTGCCTTGTCCCAACAAATCAGTTGGTCACACAGATATGCGCCCCGCCCGTTTTGTTTACCAGTAGGATCAATTATCACACCCATGTTTGTGGTGCGCACAATCCTTGTCAGTTGGCGTTTGTCAAATTTCTGTCGGCAGATCACGCACATACGTTGTGGGACATGTTTAGGTTTGCGCGGTTTTTTTTTGCTCATCTACCTTTATTCTACAAAACCTCCCAAAGGTCTCGACCCTATGGGAGGTTAAATTTCTAAATATCTTCCAAATCGAAATTTTCCCAATCCCGACTCTTACGACTGCCTTTACGTTTACGTTTGGCAATCACTTCGCCCAGGTCTTCATCGTACACTAGACTGCGACCTTTATCTGAACGGCCGCTTTTCTCTTCAAGTTCTGGTTCGCGTCCGGGCCGGACAATAACGACCTCTTTCTGCGGTTTTTTCCGTGCTGCTTTCTGTGGTTCGGGTTCGATATCGAAGAGTGATTTTGACAGATCATCGATTGCGTCAATAAATTCTTTTTCTTCCGATTGTTCTTCTTCCAAAACATCTTCAACAACAGCTTCTTCGCTATCGACAGTGTCGTCAACAGCTTCAACGATGGGTTCAGGTTCAATTTCTGGCTCAACAACGGCCGTTTCTGCCACAACCTCATCTTCAGTTTCAATCAGGATTTCTTCTGTGCCGGTATCATCGATAACGGCCGTTTCATCAACAACCTCAACGGGTACTGCTTCATCATCACCTTCCATAACTGGCAGCTTGTATGCCGCTACGATTTCTTTCAAATCGCTGAGCATCTTCTCGCCAAAGCCACGGAAATCCAAAAATGTGCCATCGCCTAATTGCAATTGGAACAGCACAGCACCTACTGTCTCAATTTCATTATCTAGCAACAAGTTGTGCATGCGGCCGGGCAAATCCAAATCGTCCAGAGGCAACTGCCACGCAATTTCAGGAATATCTTTGCGGGCTGCAGCACGACGCTTACGTTCCTCCATATGTGCAACCGAACGTGAAGCGATAATGCCACCTTCCACATTAGCCACAATACGATCAAGAATACGATAATCTTCTGATGTGATCGGTCTACCGGCGGCTTTTTTCTCCAAGATATGCGTGACCTGTTCAATAAAGGCGGTATCTTTCAATAAGGTCGGATCAACAGCGGGGTGGTCTAAATTATTCAAAGATTCACCAGCAGCTTCTGTCAGGCTCTTAATGTCAATACGCCAACCAGTCAATTTGGCTGCCAAACGTGCATTTTGGCCTTCACGGCCAATAGCCAACGACAATTGATCATCAGGCACAATCACAACGGCCGTTTTGCCTTCGTCTGGATGCTCTTCCAAAAACACACGTGAAACACGTGCCGGACTAAGCGCTTTGGCAATAAACACACGTTGATCCGAATCCCATTCGATCACATCGATCTTCTCATCGTTGAGTTCGCGCACAATACTTTGAATGCGGACACCACGCATACCCACGCAGGCACCTACAGGATCAACCCCAGGTTGCAGCGCTTGTACAGCGACTTTTGAACGCTGACCCGCTTCACGCGCAATGCTTTTAATCTCGACCTGGCCGTTATAAATCTCCGGCACTTCCAATTCAAGCAAACGGCGCAGCAAATTACGATGATTACGGCTCACAAAAATTTGTGGCCCGCGATTGGTGCGGCGTACTTCCAGGACATAAACCCGAATCTTATCGTGTGCACGATAACGCTCGCCGTTAACCTGTTGGCTCTTTGGCAAAATCGCTTCTGTACGACCCAATCCGATCGTAATATGTTGGCCGCTGATACTTTGCACTGTACCATTGACCAATTCACCTTCACGACCAGAAAAATCTTCGTACAAATGTTCACGTTCAGCTTCGCGCACACGCTGCAAGAGGACCTGCTTGGCAGTCTGTGCAGCGATACGGCCGAAACTGGCAGTCGTCGAATCCACCATGACCAAATCGCCATACTCGGCATCCGGATCAAAACGACGTGCTTCAGCTAACAACACTTCCGTGCGGTTATCTATAATGCTGTCGACAACCTCTTTCTCGGCAAAAATCGTCGGATCGCCAGTGCGCGGATCGATATCCGCAGTCACCATTTGTGTATTGCTCACATTCGCATCTCGCCGATAAGCAGAGACCAAGGCCGTTTTGAGTGCCTCAAAGACATCTTCTTTGGGCAACCCGCGTGCCTCACAAATTTCGTTAAAAGCTAAAAGAAATTGACTTTTCATAAATATATATCATCTACCCGGTAACTCTATTACCGCTAATTAGTGTGAGCTTATGCTCACTAACCAACAAAAAAAGTGGGGGGTGCCCACTTTCCATTGCCAAACGATAGAAAATTTCGCTTCATAGTATAACATAGCCATGCAAGCATAGCAATAAGAATTCACTTAGAATTAGGGTAATTCCATACCCAAAATCCGGCCTGTTCAAAATGTTTAGCGGTCGTCAGCGCCTCCTGCTGCCCGCCGGCGTTTTTTATTTTACCAGAGGAGGCTTGTCAGGTTTTATGGTCAATTTGCTCACATGCCACTCGTGGTAAAAACCTGACAAATCTAAAATCCGCCAAACCCTAATTTGTGGGTATACG
>JAGRDI010000006.1:18267-50998 GCA_020432765.1 Anaerolineales bacterium
TCACAAAATCAAAGTCACTTTGGCGTGTCGCGCCATTAGGGATAGCGATGGTAATTAGTCCAGCAGTGTGCGCCGCATGGCAGCCAGGCAATGAATCTTCAAGTGCCAGACAGTTTTGGGGTGCATATCCCAGCCGCTTGGCTGCCAACAAGTAAATATCGGGAGCAGGCTTGCCATTTTTAACCTCGTTGCCAGCAACAACTGCACCACATTGATCGATGAGATTTAACTGTGTCAAGACTTGAACGGCATGCGAACGACTGCTGGACGTTGCCACTGCCCAGTCTATGTGGCGCTTTTTAATGGCAGCTTGCAGTTCAAAAAAACCCGGCATAACCGGTATGCTAGTGGCAATTCGCTCTGCAAGCAGTGCCTTTTTGCGTTCAATCAATTCCTCTCCAGTAAGCGGGATTGGATACGTCTCCTTCAATATTTGTACGCTGGCATCGCTGCGACGGCCGATCATTTTTAAATAGACACGATCGGAAAGTTCATACCCATATTCGGCCAGCACGGTCTGCCAGGCCTGGCGCGACAAGGGTTCTGTATCAACCATCAAACCATCCATGTCAAAGATAATGGCTTTAGTTGGGTTGTCGGATAGTTGAGAAGTCATGTGGTCTGGATGTCCTTTTTGCCAATAATTTCACGAATTAGGCGTCGTACGTGGTGTGTCTTTTTCTCGTAACTACACACACTACTCAGCCCCGTGAATTCTGGCGGCCTCATTTTTCACCTGCGGGCTTTATGAAAAAACGCAGGGAGATACGGCCGAATTTGATACTATCCCCAGTTTTTAACTGTCGCGGCGTTAATGTGAGGCGTTCATAATTGAGGAAGGTTCCGCTTGCGCTGCCTTCATCCGTTAACCAATAGCTGTCATCTCGGCGCACAATACGCGCATGCAGCCGTGATACACTGGGATCATTTAATACAATTTGAGCATTGTTTGGATCGCTGCCAAATGTGTAACTTTTGGCACTTAGCTCGATAAACGGGTGAGTGTTATTTTCCCATTCGAGCATAGCGGTGAACTCTGGGTGAGCAACGGCCGTTTCCACTTCAACCACACCCTCTTCCAGAGCTTCTCCTTGGGATAAATGCCGTCGCCTACGCCAACGGCGCAAAAGCCAGATTAACAAAAACAGCACAACAAACCCCACACCAAGCATAATCCATTGCTCAAGCGTGAATAATTGTTGTAAGTCAATCGCAGAGGGTGTGAGCGTTTCCGGTTCCAGTGTGGCTGTGGGCGTGGGCGCAGGCGGACGTTCTATGGCAATTTCAACTGCGAGCGGGTCACTAACCCCTTGATAACCCAATTCATCTGTCAACTGTACCGTCAGCTCTTGTATGCCCGCATTTAACTGGCTCACATCCCACAAATAATTCAGTTGATTCGTCGCATCTAACACGAGTGTATCTGGTGGAGGCAGCAGCTGAGCATTTGCTATTAAACGGACATCCGTCACACGGCGTGGCAAATTATCAGGCCAGATGACTTGGATTGTCAAAGGCACAATTGTGGGCTGCAACGTGGCGAGCGGCGTGTCATGCGCCATGCCCAAACGACGAATAAGCGTGTCTTCAGCTTCGAGCATGACAAGCGGTGCTGCCAGATCAATTTCAAAACTGTCGCCAACTTGCAATGTTCCCAGATTGACTTTGACTTCGTTACGGCCGCTTTGACGTTGCAGGGAGCGGTATTGCAATTGCAGAGGGTTGCTTTGCTGCTGCCAGAGACGAAAAATTTCGTCGCTGCTGCCCGGTTGCTGCAGATGCACAGTGCGGCCCTGTGTGGGTATGGCAAGTCGTGCTGCATTCTCTAATTCATTTTCATCCGCTTCCGCGCCTAATATCGCCACAAATATCGGGCTACGCGCATCGTTGGCTTGTGCCACAAGCAACGGGTATGAAAGTTGTTGATTCAAACGCCCGCCATCAGTAAATAGCATGAGGGAGCGGAAACGGCCGTCGCCCGCTTGTCCCGCTGTATGTTCTAGCGCCTGATTTATCATCGCATTTAACAACGTCAGTCCACCAGATTCGGGTTGATATGCATCAATTGCCTCTACAACCTCTTGCGGGCGCGTGGCATCCTGTAATAAGAAGCGTCCGCCTTGCGCATCTGGCACGATAATCGACACTCGGTCGCGCCCGGCACTGTTCATATGATTTGTTGCAAACCGTTTGATGCTATCGGCCACCAAATCACGCCGCGAAGCCTCAAAACCCGCGTCAATATTATTAAAATCCGCATTCGCATCCAGGACAAAAATGAAATCGGCACCTACAGGCACATGCGTCACACTAATGTCTTCTACAGGCACACCGTTTTCACGCACCGTTAGACGTGACACATCATTAATCGGCTCGCTGCGGCCATCGGCCGTTAACAAAGTTACGCGTACCAATGGAAAAGCGGAAGCATCTAGATCAACCAATTCTAAGCGCAGGTCATCTTCTTGTGCGGAAAGCGGCAAGACACTTAACAAAAAGAAGCCTAATAAAAGGAAACGTAAAAAACGGTGGGAAGTACACCAATGTTGAATTATCATATATGTAGAGTTTATACGTAATCGAGCAAGTGGATTACATATTTCAAATTTCTGCCACGAACTTCACCAAATACACGAATTCGGATGGTTTTAATTTGTGGCGAAAAAGAAGTTACACTGAGTAAGCAATCAGCATGTATCCGAGCTTCAGGCAACATTCGTAACTAACTTAGGGTTCTTAGCCGTTTGGATCGAATGTTGCTTTGCAGAAGTGTCTCTTACTCATCACTTTATATGGAGACTCTTCTTTAATATTTACGTAACGCTTAACGTCTGATATTATATCATTGTAGCTTGACACAGAAGGAAAGGAAAACCCATGCCTGACAAAACTCGTTCACTTTTGCGTATTTTAGCCATCTTGTTTGCCGCTTTGTTTTTGGTTTTTGCAACGCTATCAGCTTTAGCTCAAGACACCGATACAGTCGAGGATTCGGCAGCAGTCCAGGAACCAACCACAGAGATTTTTATCACTGGCAATGATATCACGAAGCTGCCCAGTGTAGTTGTGCATATGTTTGGCCGTGATGCAACGGGACAAGCCATCGACTTTTCTCAGGAAACCTTAGCAGTCACCCACAATGGTCAACCTGTCACGGCCGTTACCGAAGGTGCCATCCCTGCGGGCACATTCACCATCTTCCTGGTTGATCCGGCTTCTGGTGTGGCTGACCAGATTCCAAATATACAAAATGCCATCAAGCAGTTCGCCAGTCCCAGCGGTGGCATGATGGAACAGGTCGATACAATCGCTATTTATCAAGTTGGCGCTTCTGCAGCCGAACAATTGATGCCGCCAACTAATTTTTATAATGGTGTGCAAAACTTTTTTGTGAACGATCTGCAACCCATTACCGGCACAACTGCATTAATCGACAGCTTGGCTAGTCTGGTGGATCAGGTCGATGCGCTCAAGCCAAGCCCCGATATGTCCACCTTCATTGTCGTTATGTCTGATGGTACGGATGCGATCAGCACGTTAAGTGCAGACGAAATTTTCACACGCACACGCGCCTTGGATTTACCCATCCACACGATTTGGGTAAACAGCACGGACTTAACCTTGGCCGGACAACAGCAAGGTCAGGGGTTTTTGCAAGATGTTTCTGATGCCACGCAAGGCATCGCCACCTTTTTAGATGAACCGGAAGGTGTGGCAACTGTCTGGGATCGCATCGCTGGGTTCCGTGACCATGCGCGTGTGAGTTATGTGGTGGAAGATTTAACGGGCGGCACGGTTGATGTTGGCATCGCGCTAGCCAGTGATCCTTCTGTACGTGCAGATACGTCTGTGTTCATTCCTGAAAATCAGCCCCAAGTTGAAATATTGATCCCGCCAGAGAGCCGTGAATGGTCTTTTCCCAGCTTGACAGAAGAAAATCCGGTACGTATCCAATTAAATACGGCCGTTTCTTGGTTAGACGGCGAAGAGCGTTTATTAGAAGTGGCGCGTTTACGTATCAATGGGGTCGATGTAGCCGAAATTCCCATTGAGGAAATTGCCAAGTTTACAGCCGATGTTCCTAATTTTGTCTATGGCGCAAATACACTTGAAGTTTATATAGAAGATGAACAAGGTTTGAACGCTACAAATCTACCGGTGATTGTGAACATTTTAGAAGGCGATGAGTTTTTGCCTGATGACGTCAAACCGAGTTCAAATATCGGCACGGTTTTGTTTTATTTGCTCATTATATTAATTATTGTGGCTGTTATCGGTGGTATTGTGTACTTCTTTTTGCGCAGGGGCGGCGCACCCGGCATGCCACGGGGACGCTCTGAGCGCAGCCAGCAATCGGCTACGATTGTGACGCCGCCAGGCGCGGTTCAAGACGATATGGGTGCAGCGGCCGTCGTGGGGGCTGCCGCTGCCGATCAAGGCCAATCGTTTGTAATGGCACATCTTGAGGTATTGGAAGCAACCACGCCTATGCACGAAAAAATCAATCTGGATGGTGCTGTGGTACGTATCGGCCGTTCCCCCACACAAGCTGATATTGCGTTTCGCGATGATATTACGATGTCGCGCTTGCACGCCAGCCTCATGCTCGAAGGCGACCATTACCGCATTTTTGATGAGAAATCGACGAGTGGTACCTGGGTAAACGGCCGTCAAGTCCCCGAATATGGATTGCAGTTAGTTGATGGTGACGAAATCACCCTCGGCGCTGTGCACCTTCGCTTCCGCCAACTTTGATTGATTCACCACAGAGAACACAGGGATTTTCTTTTTGTCTTCTGTGCTTTCTGTGGTGATTTTATTATCCTAATTCAGCAGTCACGATTTCTGTATATTCACGTTGGTCGGCCGTTCCGATCTCAACGCCAAAATGCGATAACAACTCCGCGATTAAGCTGGCCTTGCGTGCTGCATCTTGCCGTGACCAAGTGCGTGCTTTTATTTCCAGAAAATGTCCTGCAACATCTGGCTTGCGAATGCTGTCCAAATTGATAGCAAAATCGGTGCCTTTATAGAGAATATGCCAGCGATGACGGTCTTTATCGATTTTTAATTCAGATGCCGGGTCGAAATATTCACGATAAAAACGCAAACTGCGATCTGCAGCTGCCAAAAAGCGCGAACGCGAAAGCATTACTGCGTTATCCAGTTCTTCACGTTCACCGCCGCCAATCAATGTCAAGCGTGAACGCACCTGGGTAACATCTCCTTTTTCATTAATGAATTCATCTTCGCGATATCGCAAGCGGGCTGCATCGGGGTCATCCCCTGAGAACAGGAAATAATGGTCATATTGACGGTAGTGTGCATAGCGGACTTTTTCTATTTGGTCGCTTTCCAATGTCGTTAGGATGGCAGTTTTGTCGGCAATCGGAACTTTTAGTTGGATTTCAAAGCTGGGCTGCCGCTCGACCCCGGCCAGGAAAACCAACTTATTATAGGGGCTGGATTCACGGCGGTTGACAAAAGCATCAATATCGGCGGCGACTTTTGCTGCATCACTGATGGCTTGCTTCTCATTAACGGTTAACAGTTCACGGTCACGCAGCAAGAAACGGCCGTTGCACAACACATGCACCACATCAGCCGCACGACTCGCGTAAATCAAACGCGAATAAACCGTATCAGCATGATGATTAAAATGGGGCTGATTATGCACGCCATCCATACCGATGATCGTTATATCAGCTTGTTTGCCGACCTCTAAGCTGCCCGTTTTGTCAGCCATATGCAGCGCACGTGCACCACCAATTGTGGCCACCTCAAGCGCCTGCCGTGCCGGTAAAACCGTAGGGTCACTGCTGGCCGTTTTGGCTAACAAAGCCGCCAAACGGGTTTCTTCAAACATATCCAAATCATTGTTACTTGCAGGACCGTCCGTGCCGACACCCACATTCAGTCCGAGTGACAACATTTCACCCACTTGAGCGATGCCGCTGGCTAATTTCAGATTGCTGCTGGGACAATGTGCCACACCAGCTCCCGCTTTTTTAAGCTGCACCATTTCCTGGCGTTCGAGATGCACACAATGCGCGGCCAATAATTTTGTATTTAACAAACCATGTTTATCTATCCAAGGCACAACCAGCATATTGTTATCGTTGCGGCAGTTTTGTGCTTCGAGGCCCGTTTCGCTGACATGGGTGTGGATGGGGACATCAAAAGCGAGTGCCATTTCTGTGCAAGCACGCAGCAGTTCAGGCGTCGCTGTATACCAGGCATGGGGTGCAACAGCCGGTTGAATCAAGGGATGGTCATGCCATTTTTCGATAAAACGACGACAGCGAATGAGGCCGTCTTCATAGGTTGGCGCATCGGGTGCTGGGAAGATGAGGATTGTTTGGCCCAATAATGCACGCATACCAATTGCGGCCGTTTCTTCTGCAATCGCCTCCTCAAAATAATACATATCGGCAAATGTCGTCACGCCCGAACGAATCATTTCTGCACAAGCGAGCCGTGCACCTAACTTCACAAAATCCGGCGTCACAAATTCTCGTTCCAACGGCATCAAATAACCCAACCACACATCCAGGCGCAAATCATCGTGCAAACCGCGAAACAAGGTCATGGGAATGTGGGTATGGGCGTTTACAAGACCAGGGATAATTACCTGACCAGTGCAGTCGAGAGTGGCAACGGCCGTATAGTTCTGTGAAATGTCGTCCATTGTGCCAATTGCGACTAACTTGTCTTCATGTACAGCAACAGCACCGTCAACAAAGACATCATAGTGGCTGTTCATAGTAACAACGGTGCCTCCGACAAGGAGTAAGTCAATTTTATCCGGCATTTAATTCTCCTATAGATGTTGGATAGATCAGGCAAATCTCGCAGATTGACCTAATCTAATAAAGTGCAAAATGGGTTGTTTTTGAAGGCTGATCGTACACGCATTATACCGATTCCTGCTATAATCTAAAAATTGTTGGGTATAGGTGTAACGCAATTTTGTAAAACGCTATAGACATTAAAATAATGTTTTAGTTTGTAGCAACCGCTTTAGCGGTATGCACGCTGGAGAATACCCACGACTAAAGTCGTTACTACAAACCCCAAATGTTTTTCTTAACATCTATAACGAATTGAGAGAGTGATCGATGGATATGGTGAATGTGATCGAAACAAAGCGGGACGGTGAAGAGCTATCTACGCAGCAAATCCGAGATTTCATTACAGAGTATACGGCCGAAATAATCCCCGATTATCAGGCAGCCGCTCTGCTGATGGCGATCTATTTACGCGGTATGACGCGCCGTGAAACGGTAGATCTGACCTTGGCGATTGCCGCATCAGGCAACCAATTGGATTTGCATGATGTAGCTCCCTTAGTTGTTGACAAACATTCATCGGGCGGCGTTGGTGACAAAACCACGTTGGTTGTACAGCCTTTGGTCGCAGCTTGCGGTGTGCCAGTTGGCAAAATGAGCGGACGCGGACTTGGTTCCAGCGGTGGCACCTTAGATAAAATGGAATCGTTTCGCGGGTGGTCTTCAAGCATGGATTTGCCGCGCTTCAAACGCCAACTGGCTGAAATTGGATTGGTGTTGGCCGGACAAACGGCCGTTCTGGCCCCCGCCGACGGTAAACTTTATGCCCTGCGTGATGTGACTGGTACAGTAGCTTCTACGCCGCTGATCGCGGCCTCAATCATGTCTAAAAAACTAGCGGGAGGTGCCGATGCCATCGTCTTGGACGTAAAAATGGGCAGCGGCGCTTTTATGCCGAATTTGGAAGCCGCCAAAGAACTCAGCCGCATTATGGTCGATATTGGCAAAGATGCTGGCCGACAAACTGTCGCACTAATTACCGATATGAACCAACCGCTGGGTCATGCAATCGGCAATGCGCTTGAAGTCAAAGAAGCATTGGCGACTTTACGTGGGGAAGGGCCAGCCGAATTTTGGGCACATTGCCAGGATGTAGCCGCCTATATGCTGCTGCTGGCCGGCAATGTGGATTCACTGGAAGCCGGACGTGAAAAAGCAACGGCCGTCATCAAAAACGGCCGTGCCCTTGAGAAATTCCGCCAGATGGTCGTTGCCCAAGGGGGGAATGCATCCCAAGTTGACGATCCAACTTTATTGCCGCAAGCAGCATTTGTTGAAGATTTGGTCGTGCCACGCGCTGGTTTTGTGAAGGCATTAGACACCGGGCGCATTGGCTGGGCAGGTGTGCATTTGGGTGCGGGCCGCCTGGTGAAAAGCGATACAATCGACCACGCTGTTGGCTTTATTTTGCCAATTATGGTTGGCGACAAGGTTACAGAAGGTGATGTGATCGGCAGCATTCATGCCAATGATGCAGAAAAGTTAGCAGAGGCACGCGCCGAGTTGTGGGCATCTATCAGTTGGTCGGAAACGGCCGTTGATCCGCTGCCTCATTTTTATACGGCCGTGACATGAATTATTATTGCATGTTGCGTAACGATCTCCAGATACGCAATATGCAATATTCAGGATAAACAAAAATGGAAATATTAGGCATAGACATCGGCGGCAGCGGCATAAAAGGGGCTTTGGTCAATACCGAAAGCGGCGAAATAACGACTGAGCGTTTTCGCATTGACACCCCACGCCCTGCAACACCCAAAGCCGTCATAAAAACAATTAAAAACATTGCTAACCATTTCGATTACATGGGGCCTATAGGCGTTGGTTTTCCAGGTATCGTTGTCGATGGGGTCATACTATCGGCTGTAAACATCCACGCCGGTTGGGTCAATTATAATGGTGCCAAAGCGATCAGTGATGCGACGGGCTGTCCGGTAACAATTAAAAATGATGCAGATGTGGCCGGCTTGGCTGAAATGGCTTTTGGCGCGGGACGTGGCATGCAAGGCATCGTAATGATCTTTACTTTAGGAACAGGCATTGGCAGTGTCATGTTCAATTACGGCTGCAATGTACCAAACCTGGAATTGGGTCATTTATATATGCCGGGTCATAAACAAGACGCTGAATTTTATGCGGCTGATCGCGCCCGCAAAGCCGAAAATTTGAGCTGGAAGGAGTGGGGTAAACGGCTGAACGAATATTTCCAATACATTGAATTCCTCTTTTCACCACAAGTGATCATACTCGGCGGTGGCGTGAGCAAAAAACACGACAAATTTCTCAAATATATCCGGACCCGTGCGCAAGTACTGCCAGCACAACTGCGCAACCATGCCGGGATTGTTGGTGCAGCGATGTCGGCGATAGGATAATTAACTCGCCAGCCTCCCAGTGTGCTGTTCGAACTTTACCCAGATATTTGTTATACTTATTCCATGATTGGTAAGAAAAAACCGGGACAACGTCTCGCCTTTTTAGCTGATGCCGATGTAGAAAATCTGGCGGAATGTTTGGTCGCCTTTGCCAATGGAGATGGCGGTCTAATTGTGCTGGGTTTGGACGACAACGGCCGTTCTACTGAAAATATTTGGGAAGAAGAAGCCGAATCTGCATTGCGCGAAGCTGCCAGTTTATGTCGCCCGCCTGTGCCCAGCCGTTGGCAGCAAGTCGAAGGGTCAAAAGGCACCTTGATCGGCATCAATGTGGCACGCAGTCTGGAACTGCACAGCTTATACGATGGGCGCGTACTGATTCGCAGCGGTACACGCAATCGACCCGTAGCTGGTGATGAAATCCTTGACATCGCTAACAGCAAAAACAGCGCCGAATTTGAAACCGAATTAGTCCCTGGCGCACACACAGACGATCTGGATCAAGAAATTATCAACGAATATCTGGACAGACGACAGAAACGGGGTGTAGCCAAGATAACTGCTACTACAGAACTATTATTTGAAATTGGCGCGACTGACCGTGTTGGCAACCCCACAACTGCTGGTATTTTGCTTTTTGGCAAACGACCGCAAATGTTCTTCCCACAAAGCAGTGTCGTTTTTGTGCGTTTTCCTGGCAATGAACCGCGTGGCGAAGAGGGCGGCATCGGCTACGGCCGTCGCGATGAAATCACAGGGCCGTTAGCACGCATTGTTGAACGTGCCTGGAATGTGGTCTTTGAAGAAATGCGCGTTGGGGCCACAGTAAACACGCTCGAACGTGAAGAAATCACGGAGTATCCGCGCTTTGCTGTGCGTGAGGCGCTGGTCAATGCAGTGGCCCATCGTGATTATCGTATTAAAGGACGGCGCATCGAAATCCGTATGTATGCCAATCGTCTAGAAATCATCAGTCCTGGCGGCCTGCCGGGCTATATGACCGTCGATAATCTTGTCGAGGAACACTTTTCGCGAAATCCACGCATTGTAAGTGGTCTGTATCAATGGGGTTATATTGAAGAGTTGGGGCTGGGTATCGACCAGATGATTGAAGAGATGGTGCAATCAGGTCATCAACCGCCACTGTTTAAGGCCAGCCCTCATTTGTTTACGGTAACACTGTCGAATAAACAGGAACGGCCGTCGCCCCCTAAATGGACCCACAATATGAATGAACGGCAGGCACGTGCGCTGACTTATGTACGCGAGAACGGCAGCATTACCAACCGTGAATATCGTCAGCTTTGTTCAGATGTCTCCGCAGAAACACTGCGTCTTGACCTGGTTGATTTGGTCGATAAGAGCTTGTTACTCAAGATTGGCTCCAAAAAAGGCACGCATTATATTTTGAAGTAGTCTATGTGAGCAGAACAAGGTACTGGATAAAATATCTTGAACGGAAAATAGTTTGACCCCGTGCCTTACACGGCTAAGCTCAAAATTAATCCAAATTTAACCCAACCATATCCCCACTAATCCCAAAGTTTTCCCAATATCCCAAATTTATCCCAAGTTTTCATTTGGGATAAAAACCAGATTCTTTACGAATTAGTGCTAAATAATGCGTAGCACGTAATCCAGAGAAAATAATCTTCTACGCACTACATATAACCATCTTCAATTCATAAAGCGCCAAAAAACTTTATTTGTAGACCATTACTGAGTATAGTAGGGGCATGGTCACACTTACGCTGCAATTTTTGCTTGTTTTACTGCTGCCCCTTAGCCTCATTGGCATGGCTGTGTACAGCTTTGGGGTGGGTAGAAAACGGCCGTTTCCGCACGTTCGTTGGATATTCACCCTTTTAGCAGCCACGGTGTGGGCGAGTAGTTTGTTGCGTTATTATAGCGGGCGAGCCCTAAATCAATGGATAGGGCTGAGTTGGGGTGGCGTTGGACACGTCGCTTTGTTCCTTACCACCTTTGGTGTCCTGTTAACGACATTGCGTCTTTTTGATGTGCCACGACGCACTGGTTTGTGGATCAGCTTGCCAGGGCTATTGTTTGGTTTAGCCGCTTTGGTACTCGACCCGGCCATCTGGTGGTATCAACTTCCTGATTTGAACGCAGCCGGACAATTCGTGACACATTACTTGTTATGGGCATTCATTTGGGTCGTAGCCTGGCTGTTGCCACTGTTTGCTGCCTGGTTGTTAACCCAACAGGCACGTACCAATCTAGACCATTCCCTTTTTCGCAATTTAACAAGCTATTGGTTCTTAACCATTTTGCTAATTGGTTTAGGGGCAGGATTCGCTGCGATTCAAATTCCTATGCAACCCATCTGGCAAGAAGTCGGGGTCTTAATCACAGTCATCGCTGCTTACATCGGTACACTGACCCTTTCACGACGCCTACTGCCTGACTTATGGTTAACACTGCGGCAGGGGGTTGTGCGTCTGATAGGCATCGTGCTTGTTTTTATGATTTTGTGGGCAGCTTTATGGTTTACATCACACCAGGCAGCAGCGCCCTCCTTATTGGTGTTAACGTTAGGCGCGGCGGTATTGGCTTTGTTGGTAACGGCCGTTGCTCTTGGAGGCACCGGTTTGATACGACATCTGCGGGGCATTGATCAATTACCCAAAAAATTAAACATCGATTACATTCCTGATTTGAAACAGTTAGGACAGCAATTTTTAGAAACGCTACAAACCAATCTATCTGTCCATGAAGGTTGGTTATTTACAATTGAAGATGGTATTGCTGGTCAGTTAATTCTACGTCCATTGGCAGCCCGAGGAATTGACATACCCTCTGAAGCTATTTTTGCAGCAGACAGCCCTTTTTCAATCAGATTATTGCATCAAAATTCACCTTTAATGCGCGTTGATTTGATAACAATGGCAATGACCTATTCCTTACCTCCCGAAGAAGAAGATTTATTAAATAGCTGGCAGCGTGTTCTTTATATGCCTCTACGCAGCACTCGTGCTCTGGTTGGCGTTGTGGCACTCGGCCCCAAATATGCGGGTCAACCCTTCTCTCGCCATGATATTATGCTGCTGCATTGGTTATCCGATCAATTTGCGCCCATATTGGCACAAGCACAGGATTTTGTCACAATACAACGTCTAAACACGGCCTTGTATGCCCAAAATAATGCTTTGACACGCCAGGTACGTCATTATCAGGCCCTGGCTGCTTTACAGGAACGGCTGGTTGGTTTATTGTCACCGGAATTGAAACGGCCGTTTGCCACCATCTATACACAGCTAGACTCACTGCCAGATCCCTCTCAAATCACTCCACAAATCGATTTGCTGCGTGGCGAGATCGAACAGCTCATTCATGTGGCCGGGCAGGTAGAAGCACACACAGAATATCAGTTTGCCCCAGTCGAACCAGTCGATGTTTTGCGGTCTGCCATGCACAAACTGGAGTCAGCGGTGGCGGCGCGGCGTATCACAACAACGTGGGATATGCCGTCTGATTTGCCGCTCGTATGGGGCGACAGCGACCAACTCAAGGCCGCAATTGGCTATATTTTGCACAATGCCGTCAAATTCAACCGGATCGGAGGCACGGTAGACATTAAAGCAAATGTGGCTGGCCATGCACTCATGTTACAAATCAGCGACAGCGGCGTAGGTATGCCGCCGGAAAAGGTAGATGCCCTACGTAACAATTTTATCGCCGCATCACCTTTAGCATACAATCAACAGCGCGGTCGTTTCCGTATACCATTTGGCTTAACCCTGGCTTATTTCATCATTTCTGCTCACGACGGCCGTTTACAAATTGAAAGTATCTATGGCACTGGTACAACCGTTTCAATCCGGCTGCCGGTTTATGCGTTAAACAGAAATTTGGTTTAACCCTTTATGACTTTCACCACCCCCATTTTCTTGGTTTTGCTCTTAACACTTCCCTTGCTGATTTGGGTAGGACGGCCGTATACAGCTCCATTCAACCGGCGCAATTGGCGTGTGTGGATTAGTCTGCTGCTGCGTTTATTAATCGTGGTGTTGATCATTTTAGCACTGGCAGGCGCACAAGCTGTGCGTACCATCGATGAATTGGCAGTTGTATTTCTGGTTGATGGTTCTGATTCGATCAACGCAGAGCAGTTTGCAGAAGCCGAAGATTTTGTGGCTACGGCCGTGGCCCGCATGGGAGACAATGATCAAGCCGCAGTCGTCGTATTTGGCGCCGATGCCTTAGTCGAACGCCCCCTCAGCAATCTGGCTGAACTCGCTCCCATCACATCTGTACCGCAAGCACTGCAAACCGATTTAGCCGGCGCTATCCGTCTGGGTTTGGCCTTATTTCCCGCCGGCAGTGCCCGCCGCCTGGTTGTTTTAAGTGATGGCGCAGTTACCAGTGGCGATACACGCAGCGCCGCGCAGCTGGCTGCTGCCAATGGCGTGCCGCTCGATTATATTTTTCTGCAACGGCCCGCCATCGACACCGAAGTCACTTTATTGGATGTAACAGCGCCAACACGGGTCGGCGCGGGCGAAATCTTCCGTCTGGCAGTTACGGCCGAAAGTTCAACCGCTACCCCGGTAGAGCTGCGGGTGTTATCGGGTGGCAATGTAATCCATCAGGAAAACGTGCAGATGCGCCCCGGCATTAACAATTATGATGTGCGTTTGCGTGCCACCACGCCCGAATTTGTCAGATACCAAGTGCAGTTAGCGCCAGTTCAAGACACTTACTTCCAAAACAACGAGCTGGCAGCCTTCACAGAGATAACAGGCGCACCACGTCTGCTGCTGGTTGCGCCAGAGAGCGGCGTCGATGAGAATGGCACGCCTTTACCCGACGAAGCCGCCCAATTACAACTGGCACTCACCGCCACCAATTTAGAAATCGACCGCTTGACAGCAGGTACATTTCCAGCCGATCTGACCACTTTGAGCAACTATGCGGCGGTTGTATTAGTAAATATCAATGCACGCGACCTTTCACCACGCAAAATGGAGACCTTGCAAAGTTATGTGCGTGATTTGGGCGGTGGTTTGGTTGTCGTCGGTGGGCCAGAAAGTTATGGGATGGGCGGCTATTTCCAAACTCCATTGGAAGCCGCGCTGCCAGTCAATATGCAAATCAACGACCAAGAACGCTTTCCAGCAGTGAGTATCGCATTGGTGATTGATCGTTCCGGCAGCATGGGTGAGATGGAAGGGGGCGCGACCAAGATCCAATTGGCAAATGAAGGTGCGGCACGCGTTGTGCAACTGCTAAATGACAGCGACGAAATTACGGTTATTCCGGTGGACACCACGCCCAATAATCCAATTGGCCCTTTATCGGCAGCCGATAAGGATGTTGCTATTGAACAAATCCGGCAAATTGGCGCTGGTGGTGGTGGCATTTATGTACGCACGGGCTTGGAAGCAGCGTCTGCGGCTTTGACGCAAAGTCCAAATCCTGTGAAACATATCATTTTATTGGCTGATGGCTCCGATTCTGAGCAAAAAGAGGGCGTGCCTGAACTGATCGAGGCGCTAACTGCTGAAGGTGTGACGATTTCAACCGTGAGCATTGGCGGCGGACCAGACACGGCCTGGTTAGAACAGATGGCTGAATTGGGCAACGGCCGTTTCCATTTCACTGATCAAGCTGCCAACTTACCCCAAATTTTCACCCAAGAAACCACCGCCATCCAGCGCAGTTACCTGATCGAAGAGCGTTTTTTCCCCACAGCCGGTACACCCAGTCCCATCCTGAGCGGCATTCGTGCTGTGCCACCGCTCTATGGGTATGTGGGAACCAGCCCCAAAGATACCGCGCAGGTGATCTTGGCCACGCATCAAGGTGATCCACTGCTGGCGGCGTGGCAGTACGGTTTGGGACGCGCCGTGGCTTGGACCTCAGATGCGACAGGGCGTTGGGCGACGGATTGGGTACGCTGGGAAGGGTTTCCAGCTTTTTGGGCACAAGCAGTGCGCTGGACTTTGCCAGTTGATCAGGATGGGGCAGTAGAAACAGCCGTAACCTACAACAACAATCAGGCACAGCTAACCGTCGATGTGCGTGATGGCGACGATCAATTCCGCAACAACTTGCAGTTAGAGGCGAATATAATCGCGCCGGATGGGAGCGTAACGGCCGTAACATTACCACAAGTCGCGCCAGGTCGTTATGCCACTGCATTCACACCCAGACAAGAAGGAGCTTACTTGCTGCGCCTTACAGGGGAAGGTGCTACGGAAGCGGATGCAATCGGACAAACAAGCGGCTGGGTTTTGGGGTATTCACCAGAGTATCGCGATTTGGATACTGATCCACAGCTGCTTTATTCAATAGCGGAGATTAGCGGCGGACAGGATTTATCTACGCTGGGGGTTGATGCTGCAGCAATGGCTGTATTCAGCCACGATTTAACCGCGCAAGCAGCCACACAACCAATTTGGCCCTGGCTGCTTCTAAGTGCGGTTTTGTTACTCCCAATTGATGTGGGGCTGCGACGGCTGGTAATTACGCGTGCCGATTGGCGACGCGCTTGGGTCGCCTCTTTTGGTCGTTGGCAATCGACAAGTGAAGCAGAATCGGAACGACCACAGCAGATGTCACAACTGTTTGCAGCTAAAAAACGTATGCGGCAGCGGACAAAGTCTGCGATAGAACCTATAGAACCTGTTTTACCAGAAATAGATGATGTTGAGGAACGGCCGTTGGCATCAGACGCGCCCCTGACCAGACCGCCCACTCAGCAAACCGAAGAAGGTACACTCGCTTCACGTTTGTTGAAGAAAAAGCATTCAGATTAATCATATAGGCCGGATGTCATACCATTGAAACGTGGTTGACTAACACCACCTTTTAGGGCGTTGAACCAATCAATCATCCATCCATGTTAATCTAATCGGAAAAAACAACCTCTTCTTTACCTGCTAACATATCTTGAATGCGTTTGACAACAATATCTAGGTGACCAGCCTGATTGACAAAATCCAAATCATCTGTGCGTATGGTTAACACCGGGCATAAATCAAAAGTTGCCATCCATTCGGCGTAGAATGAATCTAGCAGGGACAAGTAATCGGCCGTTATGCCGGTTTCCATTTCGCGGCCACGCCGCTGAATACGTTCCATCAACAGCGGCACAGGCGCTTTCAAATACAATAACAAATCAGGACGCGGCAAATTTTCTACAACTAGATTATAAACAGTACGGTAAGCTTCATAGTCGCGCTCGTTTAGATTGCCCATGTGATGCAATACACGTGCAAAGATATGCGCATCTTCATAAATGCTGCGGTCAGCAATGGCAGATTGCGGGTTATCGGCCAATTCTTTGTGTTGTTCTGCACGGTGCCCCAGAAAAAATACCTGCAAATGGAAGGCCCACTGTTTCATGTTAGCGTAAAAGTCAGGCAAATAAGGATTGTCAGCCACAGATTCATAGCCAGAGAGCCAATTCAAACGCGCCCCAATACGCTCCGTAAGGGAAGTTTTGCCGGAACCAATATTACCAGCAACAAGAATAAATCGTTTCGTCATTAGGATAATCCTGTAGTCTTATAGCTACTGGACACTGGCGAAAAATAGATTTGTCAACTTTCCTCTCTGGAAGCAAACATAATTTCAAACAAAAAAGTTGACAAATCTCTCTGGAAGAACAAAAACGCCAGAGTCCTGTAAATGTATTGTATCAAATGGTAAACGTACCTTCACCTTTTCAATTCACAGAATTTAGCCTGGAAGTTGCCAAACAATCATCAAGCGCCATACAGGCAGCATTCAAAAGGGAGACAGAAAAAAATCAACCAGAAAATGGGTTGCCGACCACTGACTGGCCAACACAGATAAACTCTTCTGGTCGAACGAAGAAGCTGCAGGCAAGGTTTGCGGATTTACTTTTTGTCAACAGTTATTGGTAAACTAATTAACAGAGTGCTAGAATGCGCGGCATGGCAAAAGTTGTATTTATGGGCACACCAGATTTTGCTGTGCCGACCTTACGCAAATTAATCGAAACGCAGACAGTGGTCGGGGTTGTGACCCAGCCAGATCGTCCTGCCGGGCGCGGTAGACAACTACGGCCGTCACCCATCAAACTTCTCGCACAGGAAAACAATATCCCGATCTACCAACCCAAATCATTACGCAAACTAGCAGCAGCCGAAACCTTACAAGCATGGCAGCCAGACGTAATTGTTGTAGCCGCATTTGGTCAAATACTGCGTCCACATGTGCTAGATTTGCCGCCGCATGGCTGCATTAACGTCCACGCTTCGCTGCTGCCTCGTTGGCGCGGCGCAGCCCCGATCCAATCTGCACTGATGGCAGGTGATGCTGAAACAGGTGTGACATTGATGCAAATGGACCCCGGTCTAGACACCGGCCCAACCTATGTGGCTGAAGCGATTCCGATTCATGCCGACGAAACGGCCGCAACCCTCCACGACCGTCTATCCATATTAGGCGGGGAGATGTTGGCCCGTTATCTCGCTGATATCTTAGCAGGCAATATCAGCGCGGTCCCCCAAGATGACAGCCTTTCTACTTACGCGCCCATGTTGGAAAAAGAACTCGGTCGACTGGACTGGAAGCGCAGCAGCGTCGAATTGGAGCGTCATATACGTGCGATGACACCCTGGCCGGGTGCTTTTACGACTTGGAATGGGGAGGTGTTGAAGATTTTAGCGGCGGATATAGAAGACAAATGTCAAGATGGACAACCCGGCAAAGTCATCCTCAAAAATGATCAACTGATTGTACTTTGCGGTAACGGTGGATTAGCACTAGACACCATTCAATTGGCTGGCAAACGCGCTATGCAAGCCCCAGATTTTGTTCGTGGTCGGCAAGATTTTGTTGGAGCTGTATTGGGAGCGAAAGGATAGGATGACTAAGTTACAAAATGGCAAGGTTGCAGTTGATTTTTCTGCCTTGCAACCTTGCATCTCTGTCCCTTCTAACCACATGCAAATTCCATGAAAATTCTAATCTATGGTGCAGGTGCGATTGGCGGTTATTTGGGCGGCAGATTATATCAATTTGGCAATAATGTCACCCTCCTTTCCTTACCGTTTGCGATTGAACCAATTATCGAACACGGTCTCACAATTAGCGAAGCAGACGAAACAGTGACTTTGCAACCACCATGCGTCGTATCGCTTGAGGAAGCATTCACTGACAACAAACAATATGACCTCATCTTAGTAACAATGAAGTCGTATGATCTGGATGCAGCCCGCGAAGCGATTTATCCATTTATTACACAACCAACAGTTTTTATGACGGTGGGTAACGGGATTGGGGTGGAACGGCCGTTTATCGAACAATTTGGGTCTGCACAAGTCCTTGCCGGATCACTCACCACGCCCGTACGTAAAGCCAATAACCACCACCTGATCATCGAACGACCAGATCGTGGTTTGGGTCTAGCAATGACACAGCCAGGTATGCATGCCGCTAAATGGGTAGATTTATTTAACAATGCCCACATCACCACAATCAGCGCAGTCGATTATGAATCCATGAAATGGTCGAAAGCATTTCTGAATATCGTTGGCAATGCGACTTCTGCCATCCTCAACCGGCCGCCTGGAGAAGTCTATCAGATGCCGGGCATGTTTGATATCGAAGTTGCCATGCTGCGCGAAACGTTGATGGTAATGGACAAAAAAGGATTGACAGTGATGGATTTGCCGGGGTCAGCGGCACGGCAGCTCGCATTTGGTGTGCGCCGCGTGCCAAAATTCTTACTCAAACCAATCCTGACCAAGATTGTGGCAGGTGGCCGTGGCAACAAAATGCCCTCTTTTCAAATTGAGTTAGCGTCTGGATCTAATAGAAGTGAAGTTGTTTTCCACAATGGTGCTATTGCGGAGGCAGGTAAAGAAGTCGGCATCCCCACACCGGTCAATGCCACTTTGAATTCAATTCTGATGCAAATCACAACGGGAGTGGTTAATTGGGAGGAGTATGATGGACAGCCACAACGATTAATCGAACAAATTCCCTCATAATCACCACACATTCAAATGCACGGCTATGATGAAACAGGTTAGCTAACGGCTATTTTAGTGCGCTTTAACGCACTTTCTTCTTTCATTAGCTGAGGATTTAAATCCACAAATTATTGTGCCGTAAAACCACCATCGACAGTCACTGTCGCGCCATTTGTGAAGGATGAAGCATCTGAACACAGCCAAACAACTGCCGCAGCCACTTCTTCCGGTTCGCCAAGGCGACGGCTGGGATTGCCTTTGATGGTGGCCTCCGCAAATTGAGGCATGATTTCGACGGCACGTTCGACCATGGGGGTACGTACAACGGATGGGCAAACGGCATTTATACGAATATTTTTGCGTGCATATTCCAAAGCTGCCGATTTCGTTAAGCCAACGACAGCATGTTTGCTGGCAGCATAGACGGGTAAACTATGTGCACCAACCAGCCCAGCTACAGAAGCAATGTTGACAATGACCCCACCACCCTGCGTGATCATCCGTTGGATTTCGTGTTTCATACATAACCAGACACCTTTGACGTTGATGGCCATAATACGATCAAAATCAGCTTCGCTGGTGTCAGCCGTACGCGCCGGCAGCCCTTCAATACCGGCATTGTTTACTGCACAATCGATACGGCCGTATCGCCCCACAATCGCCTCTATCAAAGCCACAACATCGGCTGCCTGGGACACATCCGAGTATTGAAAAAACGCTTGTCCGCCCAGGTCTCCAATTTCGGCCACAACAGCCTGTCCGCCAGCTTCATCAACATCAGCGACAACGACATATGCACCCTCGGCCGCCAGTGCCAATGCGGTTGCATGTCCAATCCCAGAAGCGCCACCGGTCACCAAAGCGACTTTTTCACGCAGAGTGTTATTCATAGTTAACTCCCATGTTTGAGTTCACGATTTACTTCTTCGACTATTTGTTGTGCAAAATAACCTCTGATCCAATCAATCAGTGTACGGCCAGACACAAGAATGCCAATCAATGCCAACATATTGAGTACAGCAACAATCGCGGCAAAAACAAGGAGACGTCGATTGTGACTAACTTCGCGTAACTTATCGCGTGTGTCGACAGTGCGTTTGCCTTTTTGCCGCTGTCCACTAACGGCCGTTTCCCAAAGTGGCTCTGACTTGCTATAAGTCGTATACACGGCGGTCTGTATCTGAATCTGTGCTGTTAAAGCCTTGAAAAATTTTCGTAATTGGGCGTTGGCGGTTGTACGGATAAGGCGTGGCGTTTGGGGAAGATCATTGTCATCAAGCATCAGTTCACCTTGATAAACCAAGCATATCTGTTTTTCCCCGACATCCACAAGCTTTATATGACCGTGCGCCTGGATTGCTCCAATTGGGCCGCTGCCAACCACAGTGATGTGTAGGCTTTCGCATTCAACAACGTCACGCAAATCAATAATGCCATTATATTGGCCGACTAGCGGCCCTTTACTAATATGCATGGCCAGATCAAATTGGCGCGAACCGAGCTGATCCAAATGTTCACAACCGGGGATCGTTTTACAAAGCATACCCGGATCAAGCAGCATGGACCAAATTATTTCACGCGAGGCCGTAAATATATAGTCACCTTCAATTTTCATAGGTTTTGGCCTTTGCAAAACTGATACACAGCGAACCACAGAGAAATGAGGGAGTCTCGCCGAGAATTGGAGTGGGTTTTGTCATTTCTTTGTGCGCCTTGATTTTGTTAGTGTGGCGGCGAAACGGCCGTTTTTGTTTCCAGACGCGCCTTAACACATTGAAAAAATTGTTCGACAATTGTGGGCAGCATATTGCCTAACATTTGCAAAAACATCCGGTTTGGTGTGTTTAGTACCAGTGAAAAATCTAAAGCTGTGTGTTGTTCCATAACCGGTTTCAATATCATCTGGCCAGATGCAGATACAATCTGATTGTTTAATGTCGTTGCCAGGTTCAAATCTAAATGGGTTGGCGGAATAATCAAAACCCATTTAATCATTACCGGTACGCGCACACTGCGCTTCGCGCTTAAATGGCGTACAAGTACGATTTCATAACTATTTGGCGCTTGCAAAGCATGCCAGGATTCTAAACCTGGTGTGCATTCACTAAGAGCTTGTGGATCCAACAAACAGGTCCATACATGCTGCTGTTGTGCTTCAATATTGACCGTGCCTTGAATTTGCATCAGGTTTGCACCTGTTGATTTGCTTGCTGCTCAGCAAGCCAGTGGGGAAACGCAGCCAGGGCATTTACCATGAAACCATCAGCAATTTCGCGCACACGCCCTTCAGAAATACTTTTAGCAATGCGATTCACAACCCTCCCCGGCATCATGCGCAAACCGCGCGGCCGTGGCAATTGTGCACCTAATTTGAGATGATATTCAATAAAGGATTCATCACCGGCGTCCATGAAGATCGCTTTGCTAGCAAAATCACCATAACAACTGCTCGTATTTAAGGTTGCCTCGCTGGGAACTGGCGTTTTACCTTTTAAAGGGAGAATATGGATGATGCCATTTTCAGAATCAATGACACTTTGAACATCCGCAAACAAATTAATTGTGTATGCTCCCATTTCAACACTCCGATAATGCATGCGCAGGGCATTCGGCGTATAGACAGTGGCTACTGTGATGTGGGGCAGAAAGATCGCAATGCGTTGGAAGTCACTAAAGAAACGAATAGCGATGCCAGGCTCAGCCGGAAAATGGAATTCGCGTTTAGTGGCTCCTTGAAGTTTAATCATGGTCAATTAGCAATTGTCGCTGGTCAATTGTCAATTGGTGACGGTTGTGTATTCGAATCAGTTGTACGTTTTTCGACAATGAGGCTGTCCAATTGAACAGTGAGGGCTTCAATTTGTTGATTGAGGCGGTCGATTTCATCACGCGTGGGAACACCGCGACGCGTCAGCAAATCCTCAATCTCAGCATCTTCTGTTTCTGGCTGTGATCCGGAGCGAACACTCAATGATAACATTTTATCCCGCAAGCGCAGTCCCTCTTCTTTGGCCACTTCGCCTTTGCTAATGAGTACCTGGAACCGTCGTTCGATTTCGCGATCAACATGTTGCAATAAATCCAATGGTATCGATAGACTGCGGCGTAATGAGTTAAGCGTATCGCCACCTGATTGTACGAGGCTGGTTAAGACAGATGTGGGCAGAAAGCCGCTTTTTTTCTTTTCTTGTTCGAAGATAATTTGGGTGAGGGTAACGGCCGTTAAATCTTCTTCCGTTTGATGATCAACAACTGTGACCTCTTCACCCTCACGAATCATCTTCGCGATGCCATCTAGCGTGATATATTTTTTGGCCGTGGTGTCATATAGCTTGCGATTTGGATATCTTTTTATCGTTGGCATGAACCAGCTCCTCTCATGATACAGTGCGTCATTTTTGCTGATTATATGCAGGATTGACCCAAATGCAAAAAGGGGAGGAAACGGTCGTCTCCTCCCCGATATTTTGTATCAGGTTTAGGCATACAGCAGTGCCAGGTACGCCTAAAATTTATGCGCCGTTGGCATTCAACTCGTCGATCTTTTTGCTTAGCGCATCGATCTGATTACTCAACTGGTCAATTTCGCTCACCGTAGGAATATTCAAGCGATGCAAGATGCCTTCAATTCGTTGGTCAACTTCTGAGGATGCTCTATCAGATGCCTTTTTGGTGGTTTCAACAACCGCCTGTCTGCGATTTTCGAGTGCTTGTTTGCGGTTTTCAAGAATATCGTTAATTAAGCTGCGGCCGTCTTGTTCAGCAATTTCACCACGATCAATCAGCCGATTCACAAAATCTTCGATTTCTTCTTGTGCTAACGCTACCATGCCAATGCCAGCCATCAAAACGCGGCGCAGACTGTCCAACAGCGGGTTGCTGGCGTCCAAACTTTCTTCTTCTAATATGTCGATATCTACATCAATTTCGGCAACATCTTCAACGACCGTATCTGCTGCAACGGCCTCTGCACCGGCTTCGCTCGCGCCATTGACCTGTTGTTCTAACTCTTGTGCTATTTCTTGTGTCATTTTATTAATCCTTTCTATTCTTCTTCATCTTGGCTAAGCTCATCAAGACGTATATTTAATGTCACCAGTTTATCGTTTAGTTCGTTAAAATCTGTGGCGGTGGGAATATTAGCCCGATGCCATATCCAATCAAGGCGATTTACAACCACTTGCTGTAATTCAGTTGCCTGCTCAGTGAGCGTTTCTTGCTCGGCAGCAACCGCTGCTTCGGCCGCATCCAGCCGTGCTTGACGCTGCTGCATACGTGCATCTGCAACCTGTTCACCACGGTCAATTAATTTATTACCGCTTTCAGCAAGTACTTTCACCAGTTTAGTTAAGCTCTCTTGTGTTAGCACGACTGCGCCTAAGCCCGCCAAAAACAGCTTGCGTGGATTCACTGCAATTACGAGTTCTTGTCCATTTTCTTGAACTGCATTTACCTCGGTCATAAAAACCTCCAAAATCATCCACATGTTAGTATGCTAATTTACAATTAGATGGTACACTAGCGCCATGACGCAGTGCATCATTTGGATGATAACACACCCAATGAGTCAAGTCAATTTTAACGTATCGCCCAAACGAAAAATTAAGTATAAAATTATTCACGAATCGATTTCCTTATTAAAGGGAGGATAAAAATGGATCAAACAGACAATCTTCTTACAACACAAGAACAAGCTGCGCTAGAAAAAATAGCTGAACAGGGCGATACAAATGCCCAGCGTGCGCAGGCATTACTGTATATCAATGCCGGCATGCAGCATAAAGAGGCAGCCGAGGCAGCCGGACTTACTGTTGGACAAGCTAATTACGCTTTGAAAAAATTCCGTACACAGCGTTTGTTGGCTTTTCCTGGGGCGTTAGCTTATTTAGAAGAAGCAACGGCCGTTACCAAACCAGAACCGGAACTTGCTAAACCGGTAAGCAAAACGCAAACCCGCATAGACATTCTGCTGGCAGAATTGGACAAATTAGTCGTTGATCTACGTGCTGCTTTACCAGATGCCGACAATTCACCCTATTCACCATTGCGTTTGATCGGTCTGGTGCGTGAAAATCTGAGCAAATACACACCTGAAGTGCAATTACATATCTTAGAACAGTTTGAAGGCATGTCACGTGAAGATTTGATGGATGTTGACACATGGAAAGGCATCGCTTACATGATCGCCTATTCAGCTCAATTCCAGGTCAGCCAGACCAAAGATCGCTTGAACGCACAAATGCCACAGCCACTCAAACCAGATACAATACTGCAATTTATCAAAGATGGTCTGGATCGTCTTATGCCAGAAATCGCTAAAGACTTGGCAGGCACGCTGGAAGGGGCTTCCCGCGACGACCTAAAAGACCCGGATACCTGGAAAGGCATGGTCTATATGTTGAGCTACTCTGCCCAATTCCAAGCGAGCCAAACCAAAGATAAACTCAACGAAACACTGCCTGGTCCAATCAAACCAGATACGCTTTGGAAATTGTTTAAAGACAGTCTCAACCGGGTAACACCAGATGTAGCCAAACAAATCATCGCCAGCTTTGAAGGCGCAACACGCGATGACCTGCTCGACCCGGATACCTGGAAGGGTGTTTGGTATATGCTCAACTATTCACTCCAATTCCAGGCTGAACAAATCAAGGTTAGACTGTTGGGTGAAGCTGAGGAAGAAACGAAATAATATGCCTGTTTACAGCAGTGACCAACAATTCTATAGCTGCCTTAAAATGCTTTTCACTCAAATTGGAGAAGTTGATCCACAGGCAGCCGACCAGATTACGAAATCTAAGCTAACCATTCGTTTTAATTGCTCGCAGCCAACTGCAGAGGTTTTGATAGACGGCCGTTCCCATCCCCTACAAATTCATTATGGTCCCAACGGCGTTAAACCCATTCTTGATATCATGCTCACTGGCGACACGTTACATGAAATTTTGCTCGGCACATTAAAGCTTTCCAAAGCAGTTGGCAGTAAACAGTTGAAACCCAAGGGGCCAATCTGGAAAGCAACCGCACTCGAACCTATATTGCACCATGCGCAAAACCTTTATCCACAAATCGTACAGGAGTGCAATCCAAACGCAGCCACATAGTAAAATTATCCATAAGTAGGTTCCCCCAGTTCCCCTGATTTCCTAAAACAGTATCAAAACTCAGGAGAACTCAAAACACTAAGTTTTTTACGGACAATCCCATAATATTGGAGGAAGTATTGGACGGAGAGATTAATTTAAGGCCCTATCTGGACGCATTATGGTCCAAAGCACCACTCATCATTATTGTTACACTCATCGCAGCCTTTGCCGGTTTTGTGATTAGTAATTTCCTGGCACCTAACTATAAAGCCTCTGCTTTAGTTGCCCTGCGACAACCTCGCTACAACCTGGATTTTGATTCGCGCATTCAAGTTGAAGGTGAAGATATCAAATCAGTTTACGATGCATTACCAATCCTCGCTACCAGCGATGAATTATTCGCGCAGTTAACTCAATCCGATTTAATCACGATAGGTCCACCTTTATCATCCGAAGATTTGAGAAACGCACTAACCACAGAACAAATGGCCAAACCAACCCTCATCAAATTCAGCGCGACACATGGTGATCCGCAGTATGCAGCTGAACTTGCCAACGCATGGGCAATCCTATTGGTAGAGCGTGCCAATGCGGTTTATGCAGGTCAAGGCAGCGGCCAGGTCGAGTTTTTTTCCAACCAACTGCAAACGGCCGAACAAGAATTAGCTGCAGCCCAGGCAGAATTGAGCATATTTGCTGCTGCTAATGAAAAAGAAATCTTATCCAATCGACTTGAAGCGCTGCTGACCAGCCAATTCGCCCTTTTGGAAAAACAAGGTTTGTTAACACTGCTCAAGCAAGATGTGGATAGTTTACTAAACCAGCTTGAAACAGCCCCCACAAATTCCGTTTTAGGACAAGGGGATCAACTAGCAGCACTTTTGATACAAATTCGAGCCTTTAATTCCCAATCAGAGATTCCACTGCAGATGCAAATTGGAAATGTAGAACCATCTGCAGCATCTACCACAGCTGAACAGCGCCTTTATTTAACGAATCTACAAGACACGCTTAATCAACAAGCCTCTGCCATTGATATAGAGCTAAACATCTTAACACCCCAAATATTACTGCTGCAAAAAGATATTCAGGAAAACCTGACCATTGAAACCGAATTAATTGATGCGGCCGAATTAGCTCGTGAGACACACACGATCCTGGCACGGAAGATGGAAGAATCAAACATTGCCAAAGGTAATGAATCAGGTCTGGTGCAATTGGCAAGCAGGGCAAGCGTGCCTACTTCACCCGCTTCACCAAACAAACTTATCAATGCTATTGCGGCTGGTTTGCTTGGATTTATTATCGTCTCAGCAGTTGTTATTGTTTGGCAATGGCGCAAAGGAGCCGTCACAGCATAAACGTCTTCTTGATATGGTGATGTGATCACATTTTGTGTCTACAGTATGTGACCACATAATGCCATTCAAAATCATTGGGAAGCATTTGACGTAAAAAATGAGCGAAGAAGCAGTTATCACAGTGCAGGAAGGCACTGCACCACGACGGTTTGCTGTTAATGTTGGTTCTAACTTATTGATGCTGGGCCTCACGATGCTATCCGGCATCTGGTTCACCCAATATCTCATCGAAAATTTGGGCGTCGCGTTGTATGGGATTGTGCCCCTGGCGCTGTCTGTGACCAATTACATGAACGTGATCAATTCATCTCTTAACAGTTCTGTTGGTCGTTTTCTCACAATTGATCTAAATCATGGCGACCATTTATCTGCCAATCGCACTTTCAATACGGCCCTCTGGTTGAGCATTGTGGTTTGTCTGCTTTTGCTGCCGGTGGTGTTGGTCGTGTCCTATCTGGCACCGCTGTTTTTTAATGTGCCTCCAGGAAGTGAAACGGCCGTACGTTTCCTTTTCGTTGGCGTTATGCTGGCCTATCTGATCAGCATCGTGCGCAGTATTTTTAATGTATCACCCTTTGCCCACCATCGCTTCGATCTGCAAAATGCTGTTTTAGCAACGAATTTAATCATCCGTGTCGGATTGGCAGTGATTTTATTTACACTGTTAATGCCAACCTTATGGTTTATTGGTGTGGGATCAATAGCCGGCGCGCTCATATCGACGGTTTTAGCGATTGTCATTTGGCGCTATCTAACTCCGGAATTAAAGATAGGTTTGCACTTTTTTGACCGTGAACAATTAGGCAAACTCGCCGGCATGAGTGGGTGGGTCTTAGTGACCCAGGTTGGGGCTTTGCTTTTTTTGAATATCGATCTGGTTGTGGCTAATTTGCGCCTGGGTGCTGAAGTCACGGGCCAATATGGTTCTGTGCTGCAATGGCATATCATGCTGCGAATGCTGGCAACCACAGCAACCAGCGTGCTGGCACCTATCATCATCGCCCAATATGCTCACAACAATCTCAACAAGATGGCAAGCTTGACCAGACGCTCTGTGAAGCTTTTGGGCTTGGGCCTGGCGTTTCCCATCGGCATCGTAGCCGGATTGTCGCATCCCTTGTTAAATATTTGGTTGGGACCTGAATTCACGCATTTAGCGCTGTTGCTGACCATTTTGGTGATTCATTTGTGTGTGAATACGGCCGTATTGCCCTTATTCTCTGTCCAGGCTGCCTTAAACAGGGTACGTATTCCCGGCATAGTAACGCTTGTACTAGGCATACTCAATCTCATCCTGGCCTGGTGGTGGGCACCTTATAATTCCATAGGGATTGGCATTGCATTGGCAGGTGCATTGATCTTGACCTTAAAAAATACGATATTCACCCCACTTTATGGCGCGTATATTCAAGATTTGCCCTGGCACACATTTTTAACGAGCCTGGTACCGGGGGTTTTAGGCACCCTCTGTATCACAGCGGCGGCTTTTTTTATTGGGCAATATTTCCAGATAGACTCCTGGATCAAGATCGGAGTTGTGGGAGCTATTGTGGGTTTAATTTATGGTGGGGCCGCTTTTGTTATTGCGTTGAGTAAGGAAGACCGCCAATTTTTAACCCGCTTCCTGCCGCGTCTCGTTAATTCACAAAAAATATAGGGAGCCATATGGCAGGTAAAAACCGGTTAATTGCCGGCGAATCATATAGTTCAAATTTAGGGGATGGAGTCATTGCGGAATCATTAGCTTTTCTTTTTCAACAGGAAGACCCCATTGTCGAAAACAGCTTCTTGGATATTTCTTTGCGCCAAAATTGGGGTGCCGGGGGTGGGGAACAAAACGGCCGTTTGAAAACAACCTTGCAAAGTTTACGCCACCATCTTGGTGATCGTACCTATAACCGGCTGGTCTGGCCAACGCTGAAACGCAGCCGCAGTCAGCAAGCATGGGAACCGGTCTTGCAAAACAGTTCTGCATTGATTATCGGGGGCGGGCTTTTATTGATGGATAACGACCTCGATTTTCCGCTCAAGCTTAACACTCTGGTGAAAATGGCAGTGGCGCATCAACTACCGGTTCATTTTGTGGCTTGTGGCGTCGGCCATAATCGTCCTTGGTCAAAACAAGGTTTACGCTTGATCCACGAAGCCTTGGCAGAAGCCCAAACTGTTACTTTACGCGATCAACTGTCACAAGATAAGTTAAGTGAACTCATACCGGATATCAAGACGGCCGTTACCTTCGATCCTGCTATTTGGGCACGCGCTGTATATGGGCCACCGGCAAACCAATCAGCAGCACCGCTGATTGGTTTAGGTGTCATTCAGGTTGACAAAATCAACGCTTATAATCAAAAAAACGCCCCCCTATCGGCAGATGATATGCGTAATTTCTGGCTAAAGATCATTGCCTTATTACAGCAGCAAGACAAAAACGTTGAGCTTTTTTCCAATGGCAGCGTAAAGGATTCCGGTTTTGCCAAAGAAATCGCGGAAGCCGCATCTGCCCAATTGAGACTCACCGTCCCCGTTGCACCGCCACCACAACGGCCTGATCAACTTGTGCATACAATTAATCGTTACACAGGCGCAATTGTGTTTCGCCTGCACGCCAGCATCATCGCATCTGCTTATCGTATTCCGACTGTTGGCTTGATCTGGGACCAAAAAGTGCATGCGTTTTATGCTGAAACCCAACGTCAGGATTTTTGCTTTGACATTTTTAGCAGCCAACCAGAAACCATTGTCAAATCACTCAATACGGCCCTGGCAAGCGGTATAGCTGAAACTGCTTTAACGTTCTGGAAAACGAAAGCACGCCAGACCGTCACTATTCCGCTGCAAAAAGAAGATACGGTTAATGCATGATGGCTGAACATTTGTACAAAGTGCCACGACGAACAACGGCCGTTAAAATAATCCTGGTCAGTTTAGTTTTTGTCGTTGTACTCCTCTTGCTGCACAGAGAGTTTTCCTCGGTTGTTTTGCGGAATTGGGGGTACTTGTGGTTAAACCGCGCAGCGGCCGTCACCAATTCAGAAACAAGCCAAGCAGCAGCCTTAAAAGCCAGAACCAATCTGCAAACAGGACAAAAAACAGCGGATGATAAACGGCCGTTTCAATATGGACTGGGCTTTGCCGCCGCATTGCAAGGTGATGAAGCGCAGGCCTTAACACAATGGCAATCGCTGGATGATATGTTTACGGCTGCGATCACTTTCGGCCAACAAGCACTTGAACGGGGTGAAATCGAAACAGCCCAAACATGGTTCGAACGTGCAGCCAAACTCAATCCACAAGCCGCCGACCCGTGGTATTATTTGGGTTTAACAGCACTGCAAGCCAGCCAACCTACAAATGCAGCTGCGTATTTTGATCGTGCAGTAGTCGCCGCTTACACATTTTTTTTAATACCTAAAAGCGAGGTATTATGTACGCTCGGATGGTATTATCATTGGCAAGCGCCCGAACGCGACCCCATCCGCGCCGAACAATATTATTCAAACGGCTTAACAACCGATCAATTTGATACGACAATAAATAAAGTTGATTGTCTTTACAAACGCGCACAAGTCAGGCAGTTTTATACAGAAGATTTAGCAGGCGCAGCCCAGGATTTTGGCGCAGTTATCCTATTAGACCCGGATAATTGGGCCGTGCGGTCTGAGTTGGCGTGGGTAGACTATTTACAAACAGGTGATTTGGCGACGGCCGTAGCCGTCCTCACCGACCTCCAACAACAAAAACCGGCAGATAAATGGGCTTACTGGCGTTTGGCCGATGTCTACAAACAAGCCGGTCAGAACACAAAAGCAGTCGAGATGTATCAAGCTGCACTGGTACATGATCCACAAAATCAGCAGCTGCAAACACAAATCGAGGAGTTACAAGACAAACCGTAACAAACCATATGGCAAGCACAAAACACTCCAACCAACCAATCAGAATATCGACCAATTTAGGTTTGGGAATCATCGCAACCACCCTCACACTGGCAGCCATCAGCGTGGCGCTGTGGTTGGACATTTTGCTGCCGCTGCTCGTATTTGTACTTGCTATCATGGTTGGCACAGCATTTCTGGCTGTTCTATGGCGCTCACCGGCCACACTGTTGATTATTTACATCATATTACTGCCAGCTTACATTTTGACCATTGCCGCCTTATACAAATTCTCCGGCTCCACCACTTTAGTGACGTTGTTCAGACCCTGGAAAGAATTTCTCGCGATTTTGTTGCTGATTTTTATCGGCATAGGCGCCCTCCATCGGTTGAAAATCACAGGTCACCTGCACAAGGTCGATCTGCTGGTTTTTGCCTATCTGCTCTTAAATCTGCTTTACTTATTTGTACCTTGGGGACCGGAATTAACCATACGATTTTATGGTTTCCGTGCCAATGTACTCTTTGTCCTGATTTATGGGTTGGGCCGACTTGTGCCCATTAGCTCCCGCCTGCAAAAATGGATATTTGGCATCATCATTGGTGTCGGCGTCCTGGCGGCCCTGGGCGCATTAGTTGAAGTGGCTCTGCTGCCCCCAACCTGGCCAAATCTGTTAGGGTATGCAGATTACATTCGTGAATTCTTCGGGCAGGAACCCACAGGCCATTATGGTTTGAGTTGGACTTTTGAGACATCAACCGGCTTACGCCGTCGCAGTGCCTTTTTTGCTAATCCGCTAGAGTTGGCCAGTTCGACGCTTGTCACCGGCGCTGCCGCTTTGTATCTGATGTTTGCCTACCGGCCCAAAACGATCGGCCGTTGGCTTGGTATCGCTTGCTGGGGACTAATTGCGTTGTCACTCATCCTCACGGTATCACGTGCTTCAACGTTGGCATTTGGCATTCAGACAGTTGTAGCCGCTGTTTGGCTGCGCAAGACGCGCTTTGCTTTGTTCTTTAGTGTGCTGGGTGCATTTGGGTTAATTGTCGGGGTTCTTGTCTTAGATCCTCGTTTACTTGCTTTTGTCGTCGAGTCAATTACTTTTCAAAATCCATCCATGCAAGGGCATTTACATGATTGGGGTGTTGGTTTGCAAACGATGTTCTCTGATCCATTGGGGATTGGTTTAGGCACAAGCGGCCAAACTGGCAATCGTTTTGGTGACAGCACCAGCGGCGAAAATCAATTTTTCATCCTGGGTGTACAGTTGGGTATATTGGGTTTATTGTTGTATATCCTGATTTTATGGGGGTCAATCCATTACGCGCTTAAAGCTTACCGGCGCACGGTTGGCGCTACAGCCGCACTTTGTTTTGTAGCGGCTGCGGCAAAATTCGGTCTGCTCTTTCCTTCATTTTCAGCCCATATCGAAAATTATCTATTTGCCATGTTTGTAACCTGGTGGTTGGTGGGATTTGCCATTCAGCAGTTAGGTAGGTTATCGGAAACGGCCGTAACCGCCCCCAACACCATACAAATTCCCCCGGAGCCTTTCTAAAATGCACATAGCCGTTGATACCCGCGACCTGCGCATCGCCCGCACCGGCAATCGCACTTACCTGGAAGAACTTTGCCGCGTTTTCCCGACCGTCACAGATGCCCACCAATTCCACTTCATCGCCCCAAACTGGCAAATTCCCTCTGGCAAATCACCCCTGCACAAAATCATAGCTCATCTCGCCTTTTATTGGTGGAAAGAGATCGAACTGCCTTGGCATGCCTGGCGCAAAAAGTGTGATGTCATCTTTTGTACCGATTATGTCGTACCGCTTTGGGCCAGTGCGGCCACCGTGCCCGTATTTCATGATGCCGGCTTCTGGGAACGGCCGCAAGATTATAATCGTTTGTGGCGCAAATTATTGAACCTGTTGGCACTGCCAGCGGCGCGTCATGCAGCAGCTGTCATCACCGTGTCCCAGTCAGCACGTGAACGTATTGCCAGCCTGACCGGCATTCCGCTGACAAAATTGCATGTCGTCTACGAAGCACCGAAACACGCGGCGACAACAAGCCAACCAGAAGATTGGCAGGCGATTCTGGCACAATATCAATTGCAAAACAAACCGTTCATGCTGCATGTGGGCGTGATGGAAAAACGCAAAAACCTGACACGTCTGGTTGAGGCATTTGCCCAGGCACAACCCCATTTAC
>JAGRDI010000112.1:0-433 GCA_020432765.1 Anaerolineales bacterium
TTCTAACGACAGTAGATCACGGAGGATATAGCGGTACCTCACTGGCGCTCAACAGCAATGGTTTTGCCGTCATCAGTTATTTCAGGAACTTCCCCGATAGCAAGTTTGGCGCTCTACAGTTGGCCGTCTGTAATAACATTGCTTGCGACAACCCTGTCATCAGACAGATCGATTTTTCCGAGGCTATAAGAGACATTTCCCTGGTGCTCAACAGCAGCGGCTTCCCCATCATTAGCTATTTTGATGATGTAACTGATAATCTAATGCTGGCAGTATGCAATGATGCCACCTGCACCAGCCCTGTACTGACGATAGTGGATGATTCAGGTGACGTGGGAGGTTACACCTCGCTGGCACTTAACAGCAATGGCTATCCGGTAATTAGCTATCAAGTTGTTTATTTTCAAGGAAGTTTCAATTACGATCTGAAAGT
>JAGRDI010000112.1:610-6408 GCA_020432765.1 Anaerolineales bacterium
CTTGTACCAACACGCCCAATCTAACTACAGTGGACAGTGGAGTGGATATCGTGGGATTATACACTTCGCTGGTGCTTAACAGCAGCGGCAATCCCGTCATTAGCTATTATGACGAGTCAAATGGTGATCTGAAAGCAGCCGTTTGCAACGATGCTGTCTGCACGGTTCGCACTTTGATCACCGTCGACAATGGTGGAGATGTGGGATCGTATACTTCACTGGCGCTCAACAGCAGCGGCTTCCCCATCATCAGTTATATTGATGCTATCAATAATGATCTCAAAGTCGCCGTCTGCGACGATGCTGCCTGCACGGTTCGCACGCTGACCGCCGTCGACACCGTAGGAGTTAATGGCGGATTTACTTCACTAGCGCTCACCAGCAGCAACCTGCCGATTATCAGCTATTACGATGCTATCAACGATGATCTGAAAACGGCCGTTTGTAACATTTGTCAGTCGCCTACCTTAACAACGGTAGACAATAATGATTCCGCTGGTACTTATACCTCATTGGCGCTCAACAGCAATGGTCTTCCGGTTGCCAGCTATTATGACAATGGAAATAATGACTTGAAACTTGCCGTCTGCAATGATGCCGCCTGCAATAATGCCACTCTGACCACGATTGACAACGGCGACAATGTCGGCCAGTTTAGTTCCGTGGCGCTGGGCAGTGACGGTCACCCCGTTATCAGTTATTATGATGTCGACAATAGCGCCCTGAAACTGGCAACTTGTAACGATACCACCTGCAGCAGCCCCAATCTGCAAACAGTCGACAACAGCGGCAATATGGGTAAATGGTCAGCACTGGCGCTCAACAGCAGTGGTAATGCCGTTATCAGCTATCATGATGAAACGGACTTCGATCTGAAATTGGCCCGCTGCAATAATGCTGCCTGCAGTAACCCAACGATCAATGTGGTTGATGGCGCGACAACGATTACCGGCGGGTATTCCTCTCTGGCTTTGAACAGCAGCGGCTTCCCCGTCATCAGCTATTACAGTTGGTCGGGACAGGAATTGAAATTAGCTGTTTGTGATGATCTGGTATGTAACAGCGCCACCATCCAAACCATTGACAGTTCTGGAAATGTGGGTTGGCATACCTCGCTGGCTCTAAACAGCCTCGGTTTTCCGATTATCAGTTATTATGATGCTACCAATGACGACCTGAAAGTGGCCGTCTGCAACAACGCCACCTGTACCCAACCTACGATAATGACCATCGATACCGTAGGGGATGTTGGCAGGTACACCTCATTGCAATTGACCAGCGATGATTATCCCATCATCAGCTATTATGACCTGACAAATGAAGACCTGAAAATGGCAGTTTGTAATGATATTGCCTGCACCCAGCCTACCCTAACCACAATAGACAGTCCGGGCATTGTTGGACAGTATAGTTCACTGGCTCTCAACGATGACGGCTACCCGGTTATTGGCTATTATGACGGCGTACCTAATGTTGATCTAAAAATGGCTGTTTTCGACACTTTACTGGCCCCAAACGACGTTACTTTGCAGCTCATCTCCAGCAGCAATGCCGCTTTAACCTGGAGTGACGGCCGTACTTACAATGTATGGCAAGACAGTTCTCCTTATTTTTCACCTTGCGCCGGCGAGGGCACATTGCTCCAGCAAAATGTACTATCACCTGTTGATGTCTCGGTCTACCTTGGCAATCCTGCTAGCAATCATTACTTTAAGGTATCTGCACTGGGCAACGATTGTGATATTTCTAATGAGGTTGGTGAATTTGATTTTGCTTTGGTTGCGGGAAGTTGAAATAATTTTGGAGAATTTTGCATGAGCAAAGATCGTTGGATCGACCTGGCTGTATCTGCTTGCCTGCACACGGGCATTAAGTGCAATTCAATAGAGACAATTGCCACCTGGGATAAAATTGGCTGCGCAAATGCTGTATACCAGATCGATGGGAATCGTTATCTGAAAATCTTTGGCCCCGGTGCCGAATGGCAATATTATGTAGAAGTTTCTGTCTTAAGGACTTTGGCATTAACTAATAAAATTCCTGCCCCTAACTTGATCACCCACGGACTGCTGGCAAGCGAACATCCTTACTTGATTATGGCCGGCGTTGCAGGAGCAACGATGGAAGCGCTATGGGACACGCTATCTAGAACGGAACAGCTTAGACTTGCCCGTGAACTTGGGCACATTACCAGGGCTATTCATGACCTACCAACGAAAGCGTTAGAATCGGTAGAGCAGATTCACGGGGGAATGCAGCAACATACAAAACGGTATCGCGACCGTCATGTTGGCAATATTACGAGGAGCAATTCTGTCTCAGCCAAGCAGCAAGAGACTTTAGTTCACTTTATCGATGTTGAGGCCATAAAACATTTGCAAAAAAATAAAGTGCTCACCCATTTTGATATGGCTCATAATCATATCTTCTTGGAAAAAGATGACGACATGATGGCAATTTCAGGCATTATCGATTGGGGAGAAGCCACACTTGGCCCACCAGAGTGGGACATTTCATATCTTTGGTTTTGGGCTTTTTCTGGAGACAAAGAAGCGATGCGTGAATGTCTAACAACATACTTCAGGGAAACCCGGCCCCCAGAGCAATTTGCCAGGCGGTGTCTAGCGGCCGTCTTTTATACATCATCAATGGCTTTGCTGTGGCCAAAATTCTTAAAGGGTGGCTCTATTGAAGGTTCAATTGTAGCTGAACTAACACGTTCATTATTTCCTCCTGAATTGTTCGGCCCACCTGAATAAGAACCGACTGTTTACGAACGATGCCTAACAAAATTTAACATTACGACGATATCATAGTAGCCCATTCGTCAAATCCATAACTTATCTGCGAATGGGTACTTATGGCAGTTAGCGCAGACGCTGGCCAGTTGCATCGAAATCGGCATTGGCAACGGCCGTACCAACCGGTCCAATCAGCTGTTCACCCACACTATGACAAATTCCTATAGATTCTTTCCTGCTTTCGTGATACATTTTGCAATGATAAGATCAAACAAAAGCAGGGCATATGCACACAGTTGAACAATTAAAGAAAGCGGCGGCCGACACGGCCGTATCCCACATAAAATCAGGCATGGTCGTGGGGCTTGGTACTGGCTCCACCGCAATTTGGGGTGTACGCCGTCTGGCTGAATTGTTAGCGAGCGGCGAGATACAAGATATCGTCGCCATCCCCACCGCCGTACGTACGGAAGAAGCAGCACGCGCACTCGGCATTCCGCTCACGACACTGGCAGAGCATCCTCAAATTGACATAACATTTGATGGCGCAGATGAAGTTGATCCGCAGCTAAACCTGATCAAAGGAGGGGGCGGCGCATTGCTGCGCGAAAAAATCGTTGCACAAGCTAGTTTGCGCAACATCATCATCGTCGATGATTCCAAAATATCACCCCAACTAGGCACACTTTTTGCGCTGCCCGTCGAGGTGATTCCGTTTGCATGGGAAACCCAGGTCACATTTTTGCAGAATTTGGGAGCGGCCGTATCAGTCCGTCGTACTCCTGATGGGGAAAAATATATAACCGATCAGGGTAACTACATTTTGGATTGCGCCTTTACACCAATTGTTGATTGTTATCAATTAAATTCACAATTAAACGGCCGTGCCGGCATCGTCGAACATGGGCTTTTCCTCGATCTAGCAACCGATGTGATCGCTGCCGCACCTGGAGCCATACGACACTTAAAACGCGAAAAATAATTCATAATTGCAGCCCGATTTTGCAAATCGGGTGGCGATTTGTAAAATCGCCCTACTGGAGGAAAAATGAGTTCATTAACTACGTCACCACAATGGCAAGCTCTACAAAGTCATCAGGGCGAAATGGCAACCAGCCATATGCGCGACCTGTTCAAAGCTGATCCTGAGCGATTCGCAAAATTTTCGATCCAACTGGGCAGCGGCTTGTTAGATGTTGATTTACTATTTGATTATTCAAAAAATCGCATCGCCGATAAAACCATGAAACTGCTGCATGATTTAGCCTCTGCAGCAGATTTACCAGCCCAAATTGAAGCAATGTTTACTGGCAGCAAGATCAACAACACTGAAGATCGTGCCGTGCTGCATGTGGCACTGCGTAATCGCTCGAACCGCCCCATCTACGTTGATGGGCAAGATGTGATGCCAGATGTCAATCGCGTGCTGGCGAAAATGCGTACATTCAGCGCGGCAATCCGCTCCGGCAAGTGGCGCGGTTATACTGGCAAGGCAATTAACGATGTGGTCAATATCGGTATTGGCGGCTCCGATTTAGGTCCCAAGATGGTGACAACGGCACTCAAACCTTATGCACAATCAGGCTTAAATGTGCATTTTGTTTCAAACGTGGACAGCACCGATCTGGTTGAAACCTTAAAACCTTTGAATCCCGAAACAACCTTGTTTTTGATCGCATCGAAGACATTTACTACCCAGGAAACGATGTCAAATGCACATTCAGCACGAGATTGGTTTTTAGCAAAGGCAGGAGACGAAACGGCCGTTGCCAAACATTTCGCCGCCCTCTCGACCAATGAAGATGGGGTCGCTGCCTTTGGCATTGACACCCAAAATATGTTTGAATTCTGGGATTGGGTCGGCGGCCGTTACTCATTGTGGTCGGCGATTGGGCTTTCGATTGCCATTTATCTTGGGATGGACAATTTCGAGGCTCTTTTAAGCGGCGCACACGCTGTCGATGAACATTTCCGCAGTGCGCCTTTAGAAAAAAACATTCCTGTGATCATGGGACTATTGGGCGTCTGGTACAACAATTTTTGGGGTGCCGAAAGCCATGCCATCTTGCCTTATGACCAATATTTAGAACGTTTCGCTGACTATTTCCAACAAGGCGATATGGAAAGCAACGGCAAAAGCGTGACCAAGATGGGTCAAGCAGTCGATTACACCACCGGCCCCATTATCTGGGGGCAGCCAGGCACCAATGGCCAACATGCCTTTTACCAACTTATCCACCAGGGCACTAAATTGATCCCGTGTGATTTTATCGCCTCAGCACACAGCCAAAACCCGCTGGGCCAACACCACCCTATTTTGTTATCCAACTACTTCGCCCAAACCGAAGCGCTGATGAAAGGGCGCACGCCGGCCGAAGCACGCGCAGAATTGACCGCGCAAGGTGTTGCCGGAGACCAACTAGACTTGCTCACCGCTGCCAAAACATTCGCCGGCAATAAACCCACAAATTCTTTCATGCTGCGCAAGTTAACCCCGGAAACGTTAGGAGCATTGATAGCACTATACGAACATAAGATTTTTACACAAGGTGTGATTTGGCAAATCAATTCCTTTGATCAAATGGGGGTTGAATTGGGCAAACAATTGGCCAAGGCGATTTTGCCAGAATTGGCGGGTGAAACGGCCGTTACCAGCCACGATTCATCCACGAATGGATTGATTAATGCATATAAAAGTTGGCGGTAGTTTTTCGCTGTAAGTATTGCGTAATTTTGACCGCCTATGAAATACGCGATACGCAATAAATAACCATGCAACCAGAAATCAAAATCCTCCCCGACAAACCCGCTTTAGCCGCCGAAGCTGCCAGACGTTTTGTTTTGTTGGCACAGGCGGCGGTTGCAGAAAACGGCCGTTTCACCGTGGCCCTTTCCGGTGGTTCCACGCCACGCACTCTACACCAACTCCTGGCACAACCGCCATTACGGGATCAAGTTCCGTGGCAGAAAGTTTTCGTTTTCTGGGGAGATGAACGCTTTGTGCCGCCTGATGATGCCGACAGCAGTTATCTGATGGCGCGTGAAACGCTGCTCGAC